>JBAPYE010000158.1:0-21605 GCA_049284575.1 Desulfobacterales bacterium | reverse complement strand
ACCATCAGCTATATCGGCCGGGATATCGAAGATGCCATCCGCCTGAACATGATCCGCCGCAGCGACCTTCCGGCCGAGAGCACAACCCTGCTCGGCAAAACCAACGGCACGATCGTCTACAATCTGGTGACCGATGTGATCCGCAACAGCTACGATCGCAACCAGATCGTCTTCAGCATCCCGGTTTCCGAAGCCCTCAAGCGCCTGAAAGACTTCAACCTTCAGCATATCTACCTCAACCCCGAGATCAAGCGCCACCTGGAAACCATCCGGGTCCTTTTTAGCCGAATTTTTGAACGCTTTCTGGACGATCTTCAGCGCGAAAATCGGCAGTCGGTCATTTTCACCCGCTTCTTGAAGGACATGTCCCCTGAATACCTTTCCCATCAGCGACCCGAGGAAATTGTGCGCGACTTTATCGCCGGGATGACCGATCAGTATTTCCTGCAACAGTGCCCCCCCGAGCTGCGCCCTGAAATTCGGGTGATCTGATGCACCAGGCGAGGACCTACCGGCAGGGGTTGAACCGCAGGCTCCCGGCCGCTTTCCGGGTGGTGGTGCAGGAAACCGATCTGTGGATCCAGGCCGACCGCCCGATGGCGGCAGCGGCGCGGGAGTCCGTTCTGCGCTGCCGGCATCAGGTGGAAAGCTTTATCCGGCAGTTTCCCGGTTTCGCCACCAGCATGGCGCCCTGGCCGCTGGAGGGACCGGCGCCACCGATTGTGAGGCAGATGTGCGCGGCTGCCTCCCGGGCCCGGGTCGGCCCCATGGCCGCCGTTGCCGGGGCCGTGGCCGCAGCGGTGGGCGAGGATCTCCTGGCGGAAAGCGCCGAGGTGATCGTTGAAAACGGCGGGGATGTTTTCATCAAAAATAGGGAGGTGCTGTCGATCGCCATTTACGCCGGCACCTCGCCGCTCAGTATGCGTATCGGCCTTGAGTTTGAGGCCGCCGCTGATCCTTTCGGGGTCTGCACCTCCTCGGGGACCGTGGGGCATTCCCGCAGTCTGGGGGCGGCCGATGCAGTCTGCGTGGTGGCGTCCTGCTGCGCCCTGGCCGATGCCGCCGCCACCGCCATTGGAAACCACGTCAAGACCATTCAGGATATCCCGGCGGCCATCGCGTTTGGAAGGGCGATCACAGGGCTTGACGGTATCGTGGTCATTGTCGGCGAGCGTATGGGGGTCTGGGGAAAGCTGCAGGTGGTGCCGCTTTGCGGAAAAAAGGGTTGAGTTTTGAGGGTAAAAAAAGTAGATAGGTAAGATTCAAAAATCTTTGAGATTCTTGACTTGACGGTCGGTGCGAAACCCTTTTACGGTTGGAGTTTCCCATGCAAACCATGTGGGCGCCCTGGCGGATGACCTATATCCTGGGGGAAAAAGAGGACGGTTGCGTCTTTTGCAAGGCCATGGGTCCCGATGATGCCCTGACCCTCTTCAAGGGGCCGCAAACCATGGTCGTGATGAACAAATTTCCATACATCAACGGGCATTTGCTGGTGGCCCCGACCCGGCACGTAGCGGCGCTCGACCAACTCTGCGGCAGTGAAATGGCCGTCCTGCTCAAAACCGTAGAGCAGTCCATCGGGGTGATCAAGCGGGTCATGCGTCCCGACGGCTTCAATGTCGGTCTCAACCTCGGCAGGGTGGCCGGCGCCGGCGTGGAGGCCCACCTTCATTTTCATATTGTCCCCCGCTGGTACGGCGACGTCAACGCCCTGACGGTCTTTGCCGATGTCAGGGTGATTCCTGAACACCTTCAGGCCACCTATCAAAACCTAAAGCCACACTTTAAAGACATTGATTTAAAAATATGATATCGGGAGATTTTAAATGAAAAATTTTAAGGTGTTCCTGTCGGTGCTGATTATCGTGTTGATCGGGCTGGTGATATACCAGAACAAGGACTTTTTTCTCCAAAAACCGGACCTCAGCCTGAACCTTTTTTTTCTCGAGTACCAAATCTCAAAATTCAACAATGCCATCATTTTTTCGGGCTGCTTTCTGCTCGGCGTCCTGATTTCCTATTTTTTCAGCCTTTCGGGGCGCTTCCGGGCCAACAAGGCCATCAAGAACCTCAGCAACACGGTCGATTTGCAAGTGCAGAAGATATCCGAGCTTACCCGGCAGAACGAAGCCCTCAAAGCCGCCAGCACCGAGCAGCCCGCCCAAACCACCCCTGCATCCCCCCAGGGCTGACGCCGTGCGGGGCTGAACCCGCGCGGCCCTTGCGCGCACAAGGCTTTCGGGCGCAGGTCTTGTTTTCCCGCCTGTGCCACCCGGTGATCGGGCCTGATCCGAAAACTCAACGCCTGCAGGTACTGGCTTTTCGGGTGATGCCCGTTGTTTTTTAGCCACCCCCCGCGTGGCCGGGCAGATGCCGGTCGCAGGTGAGTCAGACGGTATGAATGCTCCCAAAGCCACCCCCATGATCCAGCAGTACCTCGCCATCAAGGCGCAGTACCCGGATGCCATCCTGTTCTATCGCATGGGGGATTTCTACGAGATGTTCTTCGAGGACGCCAAGGTGGCCGCCGGTGCCCTTGAGATCACGCTGACCTCGCGCAACAAGAACGAAAACGTCCCGGTTCCCATGTGCGGCGTTCCTTACCGGGCCGCCCAGGGTTACATCGTGCGCCTGATTGCGCAGGGGTTCAAGGTGGCCGTCTGTGATCAGGTCGAAGATCCGGCCGCGGCCAAGGGGCTGGTCAAAAGGGACGTGGTGCGGGTGATCACCCCCGGCATGATCGTCGACGACAGTTTTCTCGACGATAAATCCAACAATTTCATTCTGGCCATCGCCCGTCTTCAGAGCGCCATCGGCGTGGCCTACCTGGATATTTCCACCGGCGCCTTCCGACTGTTTGAGTCGCAAGCGCCCGCTACCATCCGCGAGGAAATCCTGCGCGTCGCCCCAAGTGAGATCCTGCTTGCCGAGGAGCGCCGCGGCGATCCGGAAATTTCGGCGCTGCTGGCGGCCCTGCCCGAGGTTGCGGTCTCCTTCGTGGACGCCAGCGCCTTTGACTACCGCAAAAGCCGCGGGAGACTCCTGGCGCAGTTCAACACCCTTTCCCTTGAAGGGTTCGGCTGTGAGGACCAAAAGGCCGCTGTCAGCGCGGCCGGCGCCGTACTGTTTTACGTGCGGGAAACCCAGAAGCAGGATGTCGCGCATCTGGCGCGGATTGAAACCTATGCGCTGGAGAACCACCTGCTGATTGACGAGATCAGCTGCCGGAATCTTGAATTGCTGCGCAACATGCGCGGCGGGGGCCGCGGTGGAACGCTGCTCAATGTCATCGACAAGACGGTCACGGCCATGGGGGCCAGAGCGCTCAAACAGTGGCTGCGCTACCCGCTGACGGATGCCGCTGCCATCACCGCCCGGCTGGACGCCGTGGGGGAGGCCAAGGGCGATCTTTCACTGCGGGGTCAGCTGCGGGATCAGCTCAAATCGGTCTTCGACCTTGAGCGCTTAGGCAGTAAGATCGCCATGGGGCAGGCCAACGCGCGGGATCTGGTGGCGCTCAAAACCTCCCTGGAAACTCTGCCCGCGATCCGCGCCGGCGCCGCCCGGCTCCACAGCAGGCTTTTCCAAGGGCTCGAGGACACCGGCGGCCTGACGGCGCTTGCGGACCTGATTGCGCGCGCCATTCGCGAAGATGCGCCCCCGACGATTACCGAGGGCGGCATCATCAAAACAGGGTTCAACACCGAGTTGGACGAGTTGATTCAGATCAGCCGCGACGGCAAAAGCTGGCTGGCCCGGCTGGAGAGCGCCGAGCGCGAGGCCACCGGCATTGCCTCCCTCAAAGTGCGTTACAACAAGGTTTTCGGGTATTATATCGAGGTTTCCAAAACTCACGCGGCCAAGGTGCCCGCCCATTACGTTCGCAAGCAGACCCTGGTCAACGCCGAGCGCTATATCACCGATGCCTTGAAGGACTTCGAGGCCAGGGTGCTGGGCGCCGAAGACCAGCGGGCGGAGCTGGAATACCGGCTTTTCAACGATCTGCGGGCCGAGGTGATGGGCCAGCGCGACGCCCTGCTGGCGGCCGCCGAGCATCTCGCGCGGCTGGACTGCCTCCTGGCGCTGGCCGAGGTGGCCGACCACGATGGCTGTGTGCGGCCGGAAATCAATGCCGAGGGCATCATCGAAATCACGGACGGCCGGCACCCGGTAATCGAAAAAATGATCGCCGCGGAGCGCTTTGTGCCCAACTCCATCCGGTTGGACGACCAGGAAAACCAGGTGCTGGTGATCACCGGCCCCAACATGGCCGGCAAATCGACGATCCTGCGCCAGGTGGCGCTGACGGTCGTCCTTGCGCAGATGGGCGCTTTCGTCCCTGCGCGGCGGGCGTCACTGGCGCTGACAGACCGGATCTTCACCCGGGTGGGCGCCCTGGACAACCTGTCCCAGGGGCAGAGCACCTTCATGGTGGAAATGCAGGAAACCGCGAATATCTTAAACAACGCCACCCCGCACAGCCTGGTCATCATGGATGAAATCGGGCGCGGCACCAGCACCTTTGACGGTCTCAGCATCGCATGGGCGGTGGCCGAATACCTGCACGACGCCCACGGCCGCGGCGTCAAGACCCTTTTTGCCACCCACTACCATGAACTGACCGACCTGGCCCAAAGCAAAACCCGGGTCAAAAATTTCAATATCGCCGTCAAGGAGTGGAACGACGACATTATTTTCCTGCGCAAACTGGTGGAGGGCGGTACCAACCGCAGCTACGGCATCCAGGTCGCCCGCTTGGCCGGAATTCCCGAGCCGGTGATCCGGCGGGCCAAAAAAATACTCTTTAAGATTGAAAACAACGAGGACAGCCTCTATGGTCGGGCCATGGCTGACCCCACCGGCCCTGCGAAGCCGGCGGGGCCGGTGCAGTTGAGCCTTTTTCAGAAGCCTGAACAGGTGATTGTCGACCGCTTGCAGGCCCTGGACATCACGCGCATGACCCCCCTGGAGGCCCTCAACTGTTTGAGCGAACTCAAGGACAGGGCCCGAGAGGCGCTGAACTGACGAAATGACGGCAACCATCTCCACACACCAGGGTTCGACCGCAACCCCCGGCCGAACAAAGGACAGGCGCAGCACCGGGTCCCTCCGATCCGTGGGCCGACTGGCCGCGGTGGTTCTTGGCCTGCTGGGGGTCTTATGCCTTTTGAGTTTATCCGGGCCGGAGCCAGCCCATGCGGCCGGCGCCCGGGAGCGCTACCTCCAGGCCGAAAAGGCCTACCGGGAACTGCGGCGGGCCCCGGAAAAGCAAAAATATCGGCGTCCCTGGATGGACTGCATCCAAAAATTCGAGGCGGTTTACCGCCATGCGCCCGACGGGCCCTGGGCTGCGGCCGGGCTCTTCATGTCCGGCACCCTTTACCGGGAACTTCACAAGCATTCCTTCCGGGAGGCCGATCTCAAAGAGGCTGCCGATATTTTCCACCGGATCATCAAGCGCCACCCGAAAAGTCAGTACGCCCGAAAGGCCCGGGCGCAGCTCGAAACCCTTGAAAAACCGAAGGCCGCCGCGGTGCCGGCCCAAGGTTCGCGCCAGGCCGAGGGGCAGGGGGACAGCATCGGGCGCGTGATCCAACGGGCCGCCGCTGCCGCCCCGACGCCTGCCGCACCCCGCAGTGACGCCGCCGGTCAGGCCCGGGTGGAAAACCTGCGCTACTGGAGCAACAATCGCTACACCCGGGTGGTGATCGACGTCAGCCGGGAAACGGCCTTTCAGCACCACCTCCTGAAAAAAGACCCGGCGCTTAAAAAACCGCAACGGCTTTATATCGATCTGGACCGCAGCCGCCTGGGGGGCGGCCTGCAGAAGACAATCCCCATCAACGACAAACTTCTCAACAACGTTCGCGCCGGTCAGTACACCCCTGAAGCCGTGCGGGTCGTGGTGGACATCAAATCCTTCGATCGCTACAAGATCTTTTCGCTGCGAAACCCCTACCGCATCGTGATCGATGTCTGGGGGGACGCCGACGGCAGCCCCTCACCGGTTCAGCTCGCAACTCCCGGCGGCAGTGCCCCGATCCCCGCCAGCGCCCTGGCCAAACAGCTGGCATTGGGGGTTCGCCGGATCATTATCGATCCCGGACACGGCGGCAAGGACTACGGCGCCCCGGGGTATCTGAAAGGGGTCTACGAGAAAGATATCGTACTGGCAATCGGCAAAAAGCTGGCCAAAAAATTGCGCGAGGAGTTGCACTGCGAGGTGATCATGACCCGCTCCACGGACACCTATTTGACCTTGGAGGAGCGCACGGCCATCGCCAACACCAAAAACGTGGACCTGTTCATCTCGATTCACACCAACGCTCACCGCGACCGCAATGCCTACGGGGTTGAAACCTACTTTCTGAACCTCGCCACCGACGAGGAAGCCATTCTGGTGGCGGCCCGTGAAAACGCGACATCCACCAAGAACATCAGCGACCTGCAGACCATCCTGACCGACCTGATGCAGAATGCCAAGATCAACGAATCCAGCCGTCTGGCAGGCTACGTGCAGAACGATCTGACGGCCCATCTCAAAAAGCGCTACCCGCAGGTCAAGAGCAAGGGGGTCAAACAGGCGCCCTTTTATGTTCTGCTGGGGGCGCAGATGCCGGCGATTCTCGTGGAGACTTCCTTTATCAGCAACCCCAGGGAATGCAAGCGGCTGGTCAACCCGACCTACCAGGAGCACCTCTGCGACGGCATCATCCAGGGCATCCGGCGCTACATCCGGGAAACCACCCCCACGGCCTTCCGGGGGCAGCCGCAGCCGTCGGGGGCCCCGGGCTGATCATGACCCTCTTGCCAGCCGTCCGCCCCGTGGACGGTGTGAGCCGCCATGCCCACTTTGCTTGCCAAAATACGAGCGCTCTTCGTCAAATCCACCAATGACTACATGATCATCGGCGAGGTCCTGAAGATGAGGAACCTCGTCACCGACGAGCAGCTCGAGACCGCCGTCACGGTGCAGCGGGAGACCCTCGCGGAGCGGGGCCAGGCAGTCTCCCTGGGGATGATTCTGGTGGAGTTGGGCTATGTCGGCGAGGCCGAAATCGTGGAGGCCATCAACGCCCACTACCACCTCCAGGTAACCTCCCTGTCCGACGATATCAAGGACCTCGTGAGCAAAAAGCGGGGCACTTTTGTCGATCGTCTGCCGGCACCCCGAATTCCCATCTGGCTGCAGTTCTCGGCGGTCATCATCGCCATCACCGTGTTGACCACCTTTGTGCTGAATTTCTTCATTCTCAGCCGCCAGAAAGATCAACTCTACGACCAGTCCAAGAAAATCGGAATGGTCAGCCTCAATTACTTCGCCGCCAACGCGCGCATCCCTCTTCTGGAAGACAATATCCTGCAGCTCAACACCCTGATCAAGAACACCACGGCCGTGGAAGGGCTGGTTTACGCCATCATCGTCGATCAGGACCAGAAAATCAAAGCCCACACCGACCACAACCAGATCGGAAAAGTTCATCAGAAATCACCCCCCCTGAGCCCTGAAACCCGTGAAGGCGAGATGACCTATTTCACCACCCGGCTGCCCACCGGGCGCCAGGTCTTGAATCTGACCCACCCCGTGCGCTTCCAGGACAAACTGCTGGGAGAGGTGCATGTCGGGGTTTCCATCGACTTCATCAACGAACTGATCCGTCAGAACAAAAAATCAGTCATCTCGCTGACCTTGACCATCATTCTGGTCGGCATCCTGGTCGCCCTGCTGATGGGGCTTCGTTTTTCGCACCCGATCGAGAAGCTGGTCTACGCCACCCAGGAAATCGGCAGGGGCAACTACCGCTACAAAGTTCAGTTGGGCCGCAACGACGAACTCGGCAATCTGGCCACCGCCTTTAACCAGATGGGCAACGAACTCCTGCGCAAGTCTCGCATGCAGGAATCGTTCGGTAAATATGTCGGTGCCGAGGTGCTCGACATGATCCTGGCGAACCCCGAAGGCAACTGGCTCAAGGGACATCGCAACCGGGCGACGACCTTGATTGCCGACATCCGGGGGTTTACAGCCTTCTCCAATGCCCGTGAGCCCGAGGCGGTGGTGGAGGCCTTGAACGAATATTTTGAAATTGCCACCAGGGTCATTATCCGTTATGGTGGCTATATCGACAAATTCATCGGGGATGCCGTGCTCGCGGTTTTCGGCGTTCCCGTCTACCGCCGCAACCACCTCGAGCGCGCCCTGAGGGCCGCTCTGGATCTCCAAGCCGAGCTGCAAAAAGCCAGTGGCCAAAACGCGCTTTTGGGGGTGGTCGGGATCAGTATCGATACCGGTGAAGTCGTGGCGGGCAACATCGGCACCCAGGAAAAAATGGAGTACACGGTGATCGGGGACAGCGTCAACACCGCCTCCCGTTTAAATGGCCTGGCCGGACCGGGAGAGGTCATCATCAGCGAGGCCGTTTTCCAGAAGATGGGCGCCCTGGTTGATGCGGAGCCCCTCGGACCGCACCAGATCAAGGGGGTTTCCGAAGCGGTGATCTCCTACCGGCTGAAAAGTATCAGGAAAGCGGTCTTTTCACATGAGACAAGGATCAAAAGGCCTGTTTAAGTCGCTCCGCATGTTGATCCTTTTGGCGGTTGCCGGCGCCGCCGCGGTGACCGCATCGGCAGCCGCGCCGGTGCAGGTAAACGACGCGCGCGAAGACTTTCTGCTCATCCGCACCACACCCCAGGACAGCCTGGCATCCCTGGCGGCGCGCTACTACGGAGACCCCGGGCAGGGGTGGCGGATCGCCCAGATCAACGACCTCGAGACCGTCCTGCCGGATCAGACGCTTGTCATTCCCCTGCAGCCCGTGGGGCGCGGTGGTCTTCACCAGAAAGGCTACCAGGTGGTGCCGGTTCTGGCTTACGAATGGATCGCCGCCCGTTCCGAAGGCAGTAAACCGGTCAGCGCCGCGGCCTTTGAAGAGCAGATGCGGTTTTTAGAGAGCATGGGCTACCACCCCGTCAGCCTCGATCATTTGATGGCGTTCATGGATTTCAAGGCGCCCCTGCCGCAACGGGCGGTGGTTATCACCTTTGACGGCAGCGGGCGGGAGATCTTCGACATCGCGGCTCCTGTTCTGCGCCGCTTTCACTTTCCGGCGGGGCTTTTTGTGGATACCGATTCGGTAGGCCGTAAAAACGCGCTCACCTGGGAGCACATCAATGCCCTGACAACACAGGGCATCGCGGTGCACTCCTTTACCAAAACCGGCCGCGATCTCACCCACCCTTCCGCCTCGGAGTCTTTTGCCGACCACCTCAAGACCATTGAGGTCGAACTTCTGGGTTCCAAAGGGGCCATCGAAAAACATACAGGCCAAAAAGCCCGTTTCCTGGCTTATCCTTACGGCAAGACCAGCGCTGTGGTGATCGCATTTCTCCAAAAATACGGCTATCGCGCCGGATTTACCCGCAAAGCCGGCGGCAACCCGTTTTTCATCGGCAACTTTCGCATTCAGCGCGCCCTGATAACCGGCAGCACCACCCTGAATGAGTTCAAACAATACCTCACGGTCTTTGCCGAAAGCAAACTGGAATGACCCCCCGTTCTGGCCCTCTGATCTTGTGCCTTCTGGTGCTCCTCCTGGCGGGCTGCGCGGATCTCTTTCACAAGGCGCCCGTGGCGGGGGGTCCCGCGTCCCCCCCCAGCGTACCCCCTGCAGGAGTTTCATCGCCGACCCCGTTTCATGCCCGCGCCCTGGACTACGAGAAAAACGGCGACCTCCAACTGGCGCTCTTTTTCTGGAAGGTGGTGTCCAGGCTCAACCCGGAGGACAATGAGGTAACCGGCCGCATCGAGAGCCTCTGGATCACCATCGAGCGGGAATCTCAGAAGCACTTTGAAAAAGGGGTTCTTCTTTTTGGTGAAGGCCGGCGCAAAGAGGCCCAAGCCGAATTCCTGATCGCCTTGCGCCAGAACCCCGAGCATTCGGAAGCATTGGACTACCTTAAAAATCGCCTCCACGGTGAGCGTTATATCTCCCACGTGGTGGCCGCCGGCGACACCTTTCCTGCGATCGCTGAAAAACTCTACCGGGATCCGCAAATGGGTCTGCTGATCGCCGCCCTGCTGGGGGTCGCCCCGACGGCCAAACCGACACCCGGCAGCGTTCTGCAGCTGCCGAAAGTTACCGAAAAACTCCCCCCTCCCACCCTCGATATCGATCAGGAGCTAAAAAACGCCAGTGCACTGCTGGCGGACGGGCAGTTTGAAACCGCCGCGGCCCTGATGGACAAAGTTCTCCGGCAGGAACCGACCAACAGCGCCGTCCGCAGCCTCGCCGATCAGGTCCACTACCAAAACGGCAAACGCCTGCATCTTGAGCGGCGTTATCGCGACGCCCTCCGAGAATTTACAAAGGTAAGCCCTGGCTACCAAGACACCGATGTTTTTGTGGCCGTCATCGGCCAGCAGCTGGAAAAGGATGCCGAAACCCACTACCGCAGGGGTGTCAACCACTTTGTCAACGAGGATCTGGCAAAGGCGATCGAGGAGTGGGAGCAAACGCTGGCGCTAAACCCCGATCACCAGAAGGCCGCCCAAGACATCGAAAACGCCCGCGAATTACTCAAAAAGCTAAAAAAAGTGGACCCGTCGCCGGCCAATTAGGGTTGCACCGGAAAAATTTTACAGGCGCGTTGGCCGCCTCCGGGTTCGTTTCCAAGGCCCGTTCACCGGCGGTTGTCCGAACAGGCGCCGGTAATTGAAAAAACGGTCAATGGACCCCCAAGGCCAGTGGGACCGGGAATTGCATTGATCGAGGCCCTCGGCCCACGCCGCCTTTTCGACTTCCAGGTCGCGTCCATCTCCCACCCCAGCGAGCCCAAACCGCATGCCCCCTCCCACCCCTGAATCGCCGCCCCCCGCCGTTGCCCCCCTGCTGGCCCTTCTTTTGGGCGTCGTGGCGGTTTCCACCGGCGCCATCTTTGCGCGCCTCGCCGATGCCCCGGCGCTGGTGACCGCCGCCTACCGGGTGGGCCTGGCGACCCTCGTGCTGGCGCCCTTTGCCTGGTGGCGGGGACGGGGCGAACTGCGCGCCCTGCCTGCGGGCCAGTGGGGTCTGGCGATTCTTTCGGGGTTTTTTCTGGCGCTGCATTTTGCCACCTGGATTTCCTCGCTCGACTACACGTCGGTGGCCAACAGCGTGGTGCTGGTCAACACCAACCCGCTCTGGGTCGGGCTGCTGACGCCCCTGATCGCCCGCGAACCGATCCGTCGGGCGACGCTGATCAGTATCCTGCTCAGCGTGGTCGGCGGGGTGATCATCGGCCTGGGCGATTTTGCCGTCGGTGACAGCGCCCTTTGGGGGGATCTCCTGGCGCTCTCCGGGAGCATCTGCGCCGCGGTCTACCTGCTGCTCGGCCGTCGCCTCCGGCAGCGGCTTTCTCTTCTGGTCTATGTCTTTATCTGCTACGCGAGCGCCGCGGTTTTTCTGTGGCTGGCGGTACTCGCCCTGGGGCTGCCGGTGCGCGGCTTCAGCAGCGGCACGTGGGGGGCCTTTTGGGCCATGGCGCTTTTCACCCAGCTGGTGGGGCACACCTGCTACAACTGGGCCCTGAAGTGGTTCAGCGCCGGATTGATCGCCGTCAGTCTGCTGGGGGAACCGATCGGCAGCACGATTCTGGCCTATATCCTTTTCCAGGAAGGTCTCAGCTGGCTCAAAATTCTGGGTGCCGGTCTGATTCTGTTGGCGATTACCTGGGCGGCGACCGGCGAAAAGTAGGGTTTGACAAAGAATAGCTGATGGACTAAACCGGGAGCACGCTTAAAGGCGCTTCAGAATGACCATCGCAGGAGGATCAAATGGCTTACGAGAACATCATTTACACCGTCGAGGAAGGTATCGCCACCATCACGTTCAACCGCCCCAAGGCGCTCAATGCGCTCAACACGGATCTTTTGAAGGAGCTTTCGGCCGCGCTGGACGCCATTGCAGCCGACGAAGAGATTCGGGTGCTGGTGCTGACCGGCGCCGGCCAGAAAGCCTTCGTGGCCGGCGCCGACATCTCGGAACTGGCGACTTTCAACCCGCTGCAGGCCAAATTGTTCGGCAAGCGGGGGCAGGGCACCATCGGCAAACTCCAGACCCTGGATATTCCGGTGATTGCCGCCGTCAACGGCTACGCCCTCGGCGGTGGCAGTGAAATAGCGCTGGCCTGCGATTTTATCTATGCGTCCGAAAACGCCATGTTCGGTCTGCCTGAGATTTCGTTGGGAATCATTCCGGGCTTTGGCGGCACCCAGCGTTTGCCGCGCCTGGTCGGCATCAACAAGGCCAAGGAGATGATCTTCACCGGGAAAATGGTGCCCGCCGCCGAGGCCGCCGAGATCGGACTGGTCAACAAGGTTTGTGCCCCCGATGTTCTGATGGCAGAGGTGTCCAAGACCGCCAAGGCCATTGCCGCCAAGGGCAGAGTCGCCCTGCGGGCCGCCAAGCAGGCGATCAACCGCGGCATCCACACTGATCTGACCACCGGCTGCGGCATCGAGCTCGATGCTTTTGCGCTCTGCATGGCCAGTGAGGATGCCAAGGAAGGGACGGCCGCATTCCTGGAAAAACGCAAACCGGTTTTCAAGGGTCGCCTCAGCCACTAGATCTTTTTACTTGACAGCGATTTTTATTTATTTTAGCTATCCTGGAAATCATCACTGCCATCAACGAATCGGAATCTTCGATGAATCGGTATTTTTGCTACTTTGTCTTTTTCGGCTTTTTTGGGGGCTTGCTCTTTAGGCGGTCTGCCCATGGCCCAGCAAGGTAGAAAGTTCCGTACATAGCGACCTTAAAAAAACCATGGGTGGACGGCCAAACCAGACACCCATGGTTTTTTTACAAAAGCTGCGGGTGATCTCATCACCCCCGCAGCTTTTTTTATTTGATCTTTACGGGATTTTTTTGAATTATTCTCCATTTGGGAAGGAGGAAAATCGGGATGATTTTCGACATCGAGTTTGAAACCATGCCCCGGGAAGCCCTGGAAGCGATTCAATTGCGGCGGCTTCAGGCGACCCTCGAGCGTGCCTATGCCACGGTGCCTTTTTACCGCAAACAGTTTGAAAAAGCGGGTTTAAAACCCGGGGACATCCGATCGTTGAGGGATTTGCACAAGGTCCCGTTCACCACCAAACAGGATCTGCGGGACAACTACCCTTTCGGCATGTTCGCCGTTCCCATGGACAACGTCGTTCGCATTCACGCCTCTTCCGGCACCACCGGTCAACCCACGGTGGTCGGCTACACCGCCCGCGACATCGGAACCTGGGCCGCCCTCATGGCCCGCTCGCTCACCGCCGGCGGCGCCACCCGCGGCGACATCATTCACAATGCCTACGGCTACGGGCTGTTTACCGGTGGATTGGGCGTTCACTACGGCGCCGAGAAGCTGGGGGCGTCGGTGATCCCGGTTTCCGGCGGCAACACCAAACGGCAGATCGTCATCATGAGGGATTTCGGGCCCACGATTCTGACCGCCACCCCGTCCTATGCGCTGCACCTGGCCGAGGTCGCCGAGGACATGGGGGTTTCCTTCCGCGACCTCAAGTTCAAGTACGGCATTTTCGGTGCCGAGCCCTGGTCGGAGAAGATGCGCGATGAAATCGAACGCAAGCTGGGACTTGTCGCAGTGGACATTTACGGGCTGAGCGAGGTGATCGGTCCGGGGGTCGCCATCGAGTGCCATGAGGCCAAAAAAGGGCTCCACATTTTCGAGGACCATTTCATCCCCGAAATCATCGACCCCGCCACCGGCGAGGTCCTGCCCTACGGTGAACGCGGCGAGCTGGTCTTCACCTCCGTCACCAAGGAAGCCTTCCCGGTCATCCGCTACCGCACCCGGGACATCACCACCCTGCACGCCGAACCGTGCATCTGCGGCCGCACCCTGGTCCGGATGGACAAGGTCAGCGGCCGGACCGACGACATGCTGATCATCCGCGGCGTCAATGTCTTCCCTTCCCAGATCGAAAGCGTCCTGATGGAAATGCAAGGCCTATCCCCCCATTACCAGCTGGTGGTTGATCGCGAGGGCAATCTCGACACCTTGACGGTGCGGGTGGAGATCGACGAGCACGTCTTCTCCGATGAGGTCAAGCGCCTGCAGGATTTGGAGCGCCGCATCTCCAAAAACATCAAAGAGTACCTCGGCGTTTCGGCCATGGTCAAACTGGTGGAGCCCAAGGCCATCGCGCGCAGCGAAGGCAAGGCCATCCGGGTGATCGACAACCGCACGCTATGATGGGCCTTCGGACCAAAAGAGCCCCCTGAAAGGAGGACGCATGTGGGTTAAACAAATTTCAGTCTTTTTGGAAAACAAGTCCGGCCGGATCGCGGAGGTCACCAAGACCCTCTCCGAGGCCGGGGTCAACATCCGCGCCCTGGCCATGGCGGACACGGCTGATTTCGGGGTATTGCGGCTGATCGTCGACAACACCCTCAAGGCTGAAGAGGCCCTCAAGGCCAGCGGCTTTACCGTCGGCAAAACCGACGTGGTGGCCGCCGAGGTCGAAGACCGCCCCGGGGGGCTGCACCGAATTCTCGATCTGCTGCACGAAGGGCACATCAATGTGGAGTATATGTATGCCTTTGTTCAGCAAAGCGGCAGCAACGCCGTGATGATATTCCGTTTCGACCAGATCGAGAAGGCGGTCGCGCTGCTGCGGCAAAACGGCGTCACGGTGATCGATGCCGACCGCATTTACCAACTCTGACGGTTCCGCAAAAAGTCCAATCTCTGCGTTGCGCTGCATCTCGAAGTCGTTGCGGCGTACAGTAGTACGCCTCACTCCTCGAGATTTGCGCGCCTTGAGCTTGAACTTTTTTCGAAACCGTCTAGTTTTTGACTTTTACCGCTTCATCAACCATAAAAAAAGGAGAGGCCGCATGAGCGCAAAAAGATCCATTCGCAAGCGTCTTTTACCCATCATAGCCCTTGTCATCGGAGGACTGTTGGTTTTCCGCCCGGCCTTGCAGGCGGCCGACAACCTCAAGATCGGCGGGGTTTTTTCCATAACCGGCCCGGCCTCCTTCCTGGGGGATCCCGAAAAAAAGAGCATGGAAATGGTGGTGGAGACCATCAACAGCGCCGGCGGAATTGACGGCCGGATGCTCGAGGCCGTTATCTACGACACCGAGGGGGACCCCCAGCGGGCGGTCAACGCCGTCAGCAAGCTGATCAACCGCGACGGCGTGATCGCGATCATCGGCCCGAGCCTGACGCCCACCACTCTGGCGGTCAAAGATCTGGCCGCCAAGGCCGAGATCCCGCTGATCAGCTGCGCTGCGGGGATCCAGATCACCGAACCGGTCACCCCTTGGGTGTTTAAAACCGCCCAGAGCGACGTCATGGCGGTGGCGACCGTCTACGGTCACATCCAGAAAAGCGGCCTCAAGACCGTCGGTCTGCTGAGCGTTGCCAACGCCTTCGGGGAAAGCGGCAAGCAGCAGTTGGAGAAGCAGGCCGCGGCCTTCGGGCTGCAAGTGGTCGCCGCGGAAAAATTCGGAGGCAAGGATTCGGATATGACCGCCCAGTTGACCAAGATGCGCAAGGCCGCCCCTGATGCGGTGATCTGCTGGGGAACCAACCCCGGGCCGGCGGTGGTGGCCAAGAACTTCGGCCAACTCGGCCTTGAAATGCCCCTTTACCAGAGCCATGGGGTCGCCTCCCCCAAGTTCATCGAGCTGGCCGGAAGCGCTGCCGAGGGTATTTTTCTGCCCACCGGGAAAATTCTGGTGGCCCATCTGCTGCCCGCCGACGATCCACAAAAAACGGTGCTGACAAACTATATCGAACAGTTCGAAAGCCGGTTTCAGATACCGGTCTCCGGTTTTGGCGGCTATGCCTATGACGCCATGCAGATCCTGGCCAAAGCCCTGGTCGGCACGGACGGCGACACCGAAAAACTGCGGGCCAACCTGGAGCAGGTCACCGATCACATCGGGATCTCGGGGGTGTTTAATTTTTCACCCGAGGACCACAACGGGCTGGGAGCGGACGCCTTTGTGATGGTGCGGATCAAAAACGGCACATGGGAACTGATTCAGGATTGATCGCAATTTGAAACCGACCTTTCCGAGGCCTTCGGATCCCGCTTGAAGGGAACCGGAGGCCCCGGAAAACCCGCCGCGCCAGGAAAGCCCCATGCAGGAACTTTTGCAGTACCTTTTTTCCGGGATCACCAACGGTGCCATTTACGCCGTGATCGCGGTCGGCTTCGCCCTGCTGTTCAACGCCACGGAGCTGATCAACTTTGCCCACGGGGAATTTGTCATGCTGGGGGCCTTGGGGATGGTCACCCTATACAGCGGCCTGCAGCTGCCCCTGGTGCCGGCATTCCTGTTGACCACCGTTGGAGTGAGCTGCGTCGGCTTCCTGTTCGAGCACTTCGCCATTCGAACGGTGAAACGCCCGGCACCCATCGTGCTGGTGATCATTACGGTCGGTGCCTCCATTTTCCTGCGGGGGGTGGGGATGCTCGGCTGGGGCAAAGACGCCTACAGCGTCGCCCCGTTTTCGGCCCACCCGCCGTTTAGCCTTGCCGGCGCCAAACTGCTGCCCCAGAGCCTGTGGATCCTGGTGATTGTGTTGGGGGCGGTCACGGGCCTGCATCTCTTTTTTAAGCGTTCCCTGACCGGCAAGGCCATGCTGGCCTGCGCGATCAGCAGACGGGCGGCCTGGCTGGTGGGAATTCCCACCGGACGGATGGTGCAGCTGGCTTTTGTCCTGAGCGCGGCCATGGGCGCGGTGGCCGGCATTATCATTGCCCCGGTCACCATGTGCAGCTATGACATGGGCACGCTTCTCGGCCTCAAAGGATTCTGCGCGGCCATGCTGGGGGGGCTTGGCAGCCTGTGGGGCGGGGTGCTCGGGGGTTTTTTGTTGGGCGTGCTGGAGGCCCTGGGGGTCGGGTTTCTGTCCTCCTCCCTAAAGGACGCCATCGCCTTTGTGCTGCTGCTACTGATTCTCTACATTCGCCCGGCGGGGCTGCTCGGCGCCCGCAAGGTGCAGAGGTTTTAGGGTGTCCATGGCCGGCGCTTACCTTCGACGCAACTGGGCCTACCTGGTTTTTTTCGCCGTGGTGGGCGTCACCGGCTATATGGTGCAAAACGCCTACTATTTCCAGGTCCTGACCTTTATCGGGATCAATACCCTGCTGGCCCTGGGACTCAATCTGCTGATGGGCTACGCCGGCCAGATTTCCCTGGGGCACGCCGCGTTTTACGGCATCGGGGCCTACACCACGGCCATCCTGACTGCCACCTGGGGGCTTTCCCCGGGGCTGGCGCTGCCCTGCGCCCTGGCGATCGCCGCTCTGGTGGCGCTGGTGGTGGGGCTTCCGACCCTCAAGCTCTCCGGCTACTACCTTGGTATGGGAACCTTGGGCTTCGGCATGATCGTTCACATTTTCCTGCGGGAGTGGACCGACGTCACCGGCGGGGCCTCGGGGTTTATCGGCATCCCGCCGCTGACGCTCGGGCCGATCGCCTTCACCGACGACCGGGCTTACTTTTACCTGGTCTGGGGGACGGTCCTGCTGAGTTTCATCCTCACCCACCGGCTGATACGCTCTCGGGTGGGGCGCGCTCTGCGCTCGATTCACGACAGCGAGCACGCCGCCCGGGCCGTGGGGGTCGATACCCAGCGGCTCAAACTGCAGGTCTTTGTTTTCAGTGCGATCCTGGCGGCCCTGGGCGGTTTTTTCTATGCCCACCTGGTCAATTTCATCAGCCCCGAATCGTTTAGCTTCCTGGTTTCGGTGCGCCTGGTGACCATGGTGGTGATCGGCGGGATGGCCAGCGTCTGGGGGGCCCTCCTGGGGGCCTCGCTCTTGACGCTGCTGCCCGAGTGGCTGCACGCCTTCTCGGATTTCGAAATGGTGGTCTACGGGTTGATTCTGATGCTGGTGATGATTCTGCTGCCCCAGGGATTGACCCGGGGAATTCTCGACGCCTATGAACGCAGCCGCAAAAATTCGAGGTGACGGCGCGCCCCTGCTGCAGGTGCTCTCGGTCAGCAAGACCTTCGGCGGAATCAACGCCCTGACGGAGGTGGGCTTTGAGGTGGGACCGGGCACCATCCAGGGGGTGATCGGGCCCAACGGGGCCGGCAAGACCACCCTGTTTAACATCATATCCGGTTTCTATCCCCCGGACCAGGGCACGATCCGCTATGACGGCCGCGACACCGGCGGTCGTTCCAGCACCGAGCTGGTCCGGCTGGGGATTACCCGGACCTTCCAGAACGTGGAGCTCTTCGAGAGCATGAGCGCGCTGGAAAACGTGATGGTCGGTCAGCACGTGCGGTCGCGCTGCGGCTTCTGGGGAGCGCTGTGGCGAACCCCCGGGATGCGCCGCGAGGAGCGAAGAATTCATGAGCGCGCCACAGCGCTGCTGGATTTCGTCGGACTGGGGGCCGTGGCCCATGGCCGCAGCGGCGACCTGCCGTTCGGCTGGCAGCGGCTGCTGGAGATCGCGCGGGCGTTGGCGGCCGAGCCCCGGCTGTTGCTCCTGGACGAACCGGCCGCCGGGCTGAATGCCGTCGAAACCCGCGAACTGGCGACACTCCTGCTGCGGATCAAGGCCGAGGGCGTCACCCAGCTTCTCGTGGAACACGACATGAGTCTGACCATGGAGATTTCCGACCGGATCGCGGTGCTGGACCAGGGGCGCCTGATCGCAGAAGGCCGGCCGCGCGAAATTCAGGCGGACCCGGCGGTGATTGCCGCTTATCTCGGGGTTCAGGCCGAATAACGGGTAAGCCGCGGCGGCCCGCACGGGCGGGCGTCAGGACCGGAGGGTGTCGCGAGCCCTCACCCACCCGGTATGCCATCGCCCGCCTCCTCGGGTTTTTTGCGCCGCCTGAGCGCATCGCCGATCAGCGCGCCGCTAACCAAGCCTTTTCGAGCGTATCATGCTTCGTATTCGCAACCTCAAATGCTATTATGGTAAAATAATGGCCCTCAAGGGGGTCAGTTTGCATATCGGTCAGGGCGAGCTGGTTACCCTGATCGGGACCAACGGGTCGGGTAAAAGCACCCTCCTGCAGGCGATCTGCGGGCTGATGGACCGCTGGGACGGCGAGATCCTCTTCAAAGGGGTTTCTCTGCGGGGTTTCGACCCGCCCGCGGTGGTCAAGGCGGGGATCAGCCTGGTGCCCGAGGGCCGTCAAATCTTTCCGCCGCTGACCATTCAGGACAACCTGATGCTAGGCGCCTACACCCGGCTGCGGCAGGGTGCACGCCAGGCGGTTGCCCAAGACCTGGAAACAGTCAGCGAGCTCTTCCCGGTCCTCCGGGAAAGGGCGCAACAACTCGCCGGTACCCTTTCAGGCGGGGAGCAGCAGATGCTGGCCATCGGCCGGGCGTTGATGGCCCGGCCGCGCCTCTTGGTTCTGGACGAGCCCTCCATGGGCCTTGCGCCGCTGGTGGTTGCCCGCATTCTGGAGACCCTGGCCGACCTGCGCCGGGAGGGCCTCACGATTTTGCTGGTGGAACAAAACGCCCAGGCGGCGCTTAAGATCGCCGATCGGGGATACGTGCTGGAAACCGGTCGCGTTGTGTTGCAGGGCCGGGCGGCCGATCTGCTGGCCGACGATGAGGTCAAACGGGCCTACCTGGGCAAAGACTACCGGGATTTCGACGAAGGGAGATAGACCCCGTGATCCGCATGGACCCACAAGAACGCCGGCAGTTTCAGCTGGAACGGCTGCAAAGCACCCTCAACCGGGCCTTTCGCAACGTTCACTTTCACCAGGAGCGCTTCGAGGCCGCGGGTTTCGACCCCGCCGAAATCGAGCGCCTCGAAGACCTCAACCGGATCGGCTTCACCCGCCGCCGGGATCTGGGGGAACACTACCCCTACGGTTTGTTCGCGGTACCCCTGCGGGACATTGTCCGCATCCACACGGCCTCGGGCACCACCCTCAAGCCGGCTGTCAGCGGCTATACCCGCCAGGACCTCCAGGTCTGGCGCGAGATCGTCGCCCGCGCCCTGGAGGCCGGCGGCGTCAGCCCGATCGACATTCTCCAGATCATCCTGGATCCCGGTCTCTCCAACTGGGGGCGGGACTACAAGGAGGGGGCCGAGGCCGTCGGCGCCAGCGTGATTCCCTATACCCCGCTTTCCCTGGACAAGCAGGTCATGGTGCTGCGTGATTACAAAACCTCGGTGCTCATCACCACGCCGGCCTCGGCCGGACAGCTGGCGATGTATCTCCACAAAACAGGGGTGCAGCCGACGGCGCTGGGGCTAAAGCGTCTGATCCTGGTGGGTGAGCCGGTGGCGCCCGGGCTGCGCTCGGAGTTGGAAGGCCGGCTGCACGTCGAAACCTGGCAGCACTACGGCCTCAGCGAGGTCCCGGGCCCGGCGATCGGGTTTGAATGCAGCCGGCATGCGGGGCTGCACGTCAACGAAGACCATTTTCTGCCCGAAATCGTCGACCCCGCCAGCGGGGATGTCTTGCCGGAAGGCGAACCCGGCGAACTCGTCCTGACGACCCTGACCACGCGGGCCTTTCCGCTGATCCGTTTTCGCACCGGTGACCGTGCACGTTTTATTGCGGATGTCTGCGACTGCGGCGTGACCCTGCGTCGCATCGAATGGCTGGCCGAGCGCACCGATGAGATGCTCAGCATCCGTGGGGTCAAGGTCTCACCGGACCAGGTGCACGCCACGGTTCAAGCGGCTTTGGGGCGGCTGCCGCAGCACTGCCGTTTTTTTCGCAGGGTCCGGGATGCCCGCCACTGGTTGGAGGTCTGGATCGGGGTTGACGACACCCTGTTTTCAGACGAGATCAAGGAACTCCAGCGCGTGATTCACACCGTCGGCACCCGGCTGGAAGAGAGTCTCGGGGTTCCCGTGGCGGTTCGCATCCTCGAGGGGCGCTCATTTGCGGCCGACTGTGAGGACCACAAGGCCGATCATTGCTTCCCGCCGCCTCTTCAGGGCGATTTGCCGTAGCCTGGGATCTGACAGGGGAAAGGGGCCCGCTTTTTTGGTGAAAGCGTTAAATTGGGTTTATTTTTCCATAATCGCTGTCGATTATTATAGTGGCTCCCGCTGAGCACAAGGGTGTTAGATGAAAGGAAGCAAACGGAACGGTCAAATTATTTGGGGTATTCTTTTAATCGCTGCCGGCATCGGTGTTTTCATCCGCATCCCGCAGGTTATGCCGCAAATCGCCCAAATCGAACATTTTTCCTCCATTCTTTCATATATCCGCTTTTGCTTTTATCTGATCGGGGTCATGCTCATCGGCGGGGGTGCAAAGAAACTCCTTGAAAATCTGAAAAAGCGATAACCAGGGGCGGCACGGGGCCCGAAAAACACGGTCTTGTGCATATTAACGGCCAATACCCAATGGAATCCGGTTCACCATGCAAAATTTGACCAAAGTGTCCCCCACCACCAGCCAGCCTGTTCAGGCCCTGAAAATCAAACCCACCGGCCGGCCGTCGCTGCAGGAAATCAGCGACCGGATCTACAATGCCGCCAACCTCGAAGAGATCCTGATCGACCTCAAGGACGACATCACCGCCCTTTTCGGCGCCGAACGTCTCTCGGTTTACGTCATCGACGGGGTCAAGCGGGAGCTGGTGT
>JBAPYE010000157.1:0-8665 GCA_049284575.1 Desulfobacterales bacterium | reverse complement strand
GCCGCAGGGAGATGTGATAGCCTTTGACCTTGACGTCCATCACCTGGTCCGGGCTTGTGACCTCTTCGACTTCGAAAATGCTGCCCCGGGCCGCGCCGATGGCCTTGAGCTTGCGGCTGACATCGCTGCGGCCCTTGATCTTCAGCAGCTTGCAGCGCTGGCCGCGGGTGAGGTCGCGCAGGAGCGTCTCGCCCTCGCTGGCGTCGATCTGCGCCTTTTTGGTGTTGAACTCCGCCAGACAGTCCTGGATGCAGCGCTGACAGTCTTCGTAGGGCTCCATCCGGTCGCACCCCTTCGCGACGTTTTCCCAGAAATTCTCAATCCAACTGACCCCGCCCCGCGGACAGATCTCCAAAAATTCGGTAAAGCGCATCAGGCGGTCCAGGATGTTGGGGGAAACCGTGTGCTCCATCCCGCAGGCGGCTTTTTCGGCCTCCTCTTCGCTGATGTGCAGAATGGTGACGAAGAAATCCTTCAAGGCTTCATGCTTGCGGACGATCTCTTCGGCCAGCAACTTGCCCTCGGGCGTGAGGGTGATGACGTCGTAGGGGGCGTAGTTGATGAGCCCTTTTTCCGATAGGGCCCGCAGGGCGCCGGTGACCGAGGAGTTGTTGACCGCCAGGCGCATGGCGATATCCTTGGCCCGGGCGGCCTGTTTCTCCGCTACGATGTGGTAAATCGCCTCGAGGTAGTCTTCCATGCTGGCGCTGAGGGGGGCACGGCAGGTCATGGGGTCATTCCTTTGCGGTTGGTGGTGGGTGCCAGACGCGTAAAATTAGGAATAACGGGGAGATATGTCAAGGGTTTTTCCTTGTGCGGGCCGACGTCGAATGGTCATATAATTTAATCATATCGAATGGATATCGGTTCCTTGGGTGGCAGGCGCTCTTTTTTAAAAAATAAACAGTTTTCGGCAAGCGAAAAAAATTAAAACCATCTGAAGGCGCGTTGCCTCCCCCTGACGACCTGTTCCGGCGCCCTTGAACTCACCTCATTCGGGGTTATTCTTTTTGAATGTGACGCAGCAAGGTTACCGCGGTTTCCTCCTCCCGCTATTTCGCGCGGGCTGACAGTGGAACCTGCCGGGCACATCAATTTTAGGAGCGGACAGCCATGGAAACACACACCTTTTCAATTCCCACCATTTCCTGCGGACACTGCACGCGCGCCATTCAGAACGAACTGGGTGAGGTGGCCGGCATTCGTTCGGTGACGGGCGACCCGCAGGCCAAGACCGTCACGGTCGCCTGGGAGGCGCCGGCCACCCGCGCCAAGATCCTGCAAACCCTGCGGGAGATCAACTACCCGGCAGAAGCGTGAGGCGCACCCGATGTCAGTGACTACCTTCACCATTCCGGTTGGCGGGATGACCTGCGCCAACTGCGCCCTGAACATCGAGCGCACCCTCCGGAAGCTTTCCGGGGTCAAAGCGGTCAGGGTGAACTTTGCCGCGGAACGGGCGACCGTCGAATTCGATCCCCAGGTGGTTTCCGTCAAGGAGATTTTGGCGCAGATTCACCAGGCGGGCTTCACGGTGGCAACCGCGAAGGTCGAATTCCCCGTGCGGGGGATGACCTGCGCCAACTGCGCCCGAAACATCGAGCGCAGCCTGGAGCGCAAGGTCGAGGGCGTGCTGTCGGCGGCGGTCAATTTCGCCTCGGAGCGCGCCGTGGTCGAATACCTGCCCGGCGTGGCGAGCCCCGCGGAGATGGCCGAGGCGATCGCAGCGGCCGGGTTCGAGGCGATTTTGCCGGACGCCGCGGAAACCGCGGAAGATTTGGAGACGGCCGCCCGGCGGGCGGAGATCCGCGACCAGACCCGCAAGTTTCTGGTGGGTCTGGTGCTGACCACACCCCTTTTCATTCTCAGCATGGCGCGGGATTTCGCGCTGATCGGGGCCTGGAGCCACGCCCCCTGGGTCAATTGGCTTTTCTGGGCCCTGGCCACCCCCGTGCAGTTCTACACCGGGTGGGATTACTATGTCGGCAGCTGGCGAAACTTACGCAACCGCACCGCCAACATGGACGTGCTGGTGGCCATGGGCTCATCGGCGGCCTACTTCTATTCGGTGGCCGTACTGTTGCTGCCGTCCCTGGGAGCGCACGTCTACTTTGAAACCGCGGCGGTGATCATCACCTTGATCAAGCTGGGCAAGATGTTCGAGGCCCGCACCAAGGGGCGCACCGGGGCCGCCATCCGCAAGCTGATGGACCTGCGCCCAAAGACCGCCGTGGTGCTGTCCGCAGAGGGCGAACGCGAGGTGCCGCTGGCCGAGGTCAAAGTGGGCGACCGGCTGGTGGTGCGCCCCGGCCAGAGCATTCCGGTGGACGGCGAGGTGCTGGAGGGCCGTTCGGCGGTGAACGAGTCCATGCTGAGCGGCGAGCCCCTGCCGGTGGACAAAACCCCGGGCGATCAGGTCACCGGCGGGACCCTCAACCAGGAGGGGGTGCTCACCCTGCGGGCGACCCGGGTGGGCAAGGAAACCGCCCTGGCCCAGATCATCCGTCTGGTGCAGGAGGCCCAGGGCAGCAAGGCCCCCATTCAGGCCCTGGCCGACCGTGTTGCCGGGGTGTTCGTTCCCACCGTGATCGGCATTGCCCTGGTGGTCTTCGGGCTGTGGTGGCTGCTCGGCGGGGCCTTCGTGCCGGCCATGATCCGGCTGGTGGCGGTGCTGGTGATCGCCTGCCCCTGCGCTCTCGGGCTGGCCACGCCGACGGCCATCATGGCCGGAACCGGTAAAGGGGCCGAAAAGGGGATTCTGTTCAAGAACAGCACCGCGCTGGAGACCGCCGCGCACCTGGACACGATCGTGCTGGACAAGACCGGCACGATCACGGCTGGCCGGCCGGCGGTGACCGACCTGGTGCCCCTGGGCGGGGCCCTGGAAACGGATCAACGCCTGCTGCAGGTCGCCGCCGCGGCGGAAAAAGGCTCGGAACACCCCATCGGCAAGGCCATCGTGGCCGAGGCCGCCCGGCGCGGGCTGAGCCCGCCACCGGCGCAGGATTTCAAAGCCGCCGGCGGGTTTGGGGTGAGCGCCCGAATCGACGGCCGCCAGGTGCGCATCGGCAAGCCCGGGTGGTTTGAAGCCCTTGGCGCGGAGGCGGCCGCCGTTGCCGAGCGGGCTGGCGCCCTTCAGTCCGAAGGGAAAACCGTCATGGTGGTTGCGCTGGATGAGAAACCGGCGGGGCTGATTGCCGTTTCCGACACTCTCAAGCCCGATTCGAAAGCGGCGATCGCGGCCCTGCATCGTCAGAAGCTGCAGGTGGTGATGCTCACCGGCGATAACGCCCAGACCGCCCGCGCCATCGCCGAGCAGGTCGGCATCGATGTGGTCTTTGCCGAGGTGCGGCCGGCGGACAAGTCCCGCCAGGTCCGGGAGCTACAGGAAAAGGGGGCCAAGGTGGGGATGGTGGGGGACGGCATCAACGATGCCCCCGCCCTGGCCCAGGCGGACGTGGGCCTGGCGATCGGCACCGGTACCGACGTGGCCATTGAAGCCGCCGACGTGATCCTGTCCAGCGGCAGCCTGGGCGGGATTCCCAAGGCCATCGGCCTGAGCCGGGCGACCCTGCGGACCATCCGGCAGAACCTTTTCTGGGCCTTCGTCTACAACATCGTTCTGATTCCGATCGCGGCCGGTGCCCTGCACCCCTTTGGCTTCGTGCCCGACGCCCTGCGCAATCTGCACCCCATCATGGCCGCGCTGGCGATGTCGCTGAGCAGTCTGACGGTGGTCTCCAACAGCCTGCGGCTCTACCGCTCCGCCTGAAGGGGGCCGAGCCCGCGGCCCGCTGGGGGACTCAATCGCCGGCCGCCTTTTACGGGGCCGCTTTTTTTGGGGCGGCTTCGGCCAGCAGCCGATCCACCACGCGCTGGAATTCCGGCAGCGGCTGGGCGCCGGTGACCACCACCCCGTTGATGACGAAGGTGGGGGTGCTGTTGAGGTTGTGGGCGGCGGCCTGTTTGCGGTCGGCCTCGACTTCGGCCGCGATCTCCTCCGACTGCCGGTCGCGGTTGAAGCGCGCCATGTCAAGCCCCAGCTCTTCCGCCAATGCCGCCAGGCGCTCGTCGGTCAACTGGCCGCTGTTTTGGAACAACAGGTCGTGGTATTCCCAAAATTTTCCCTGGCGGTGGGCCGCCAGCGCTGCGCGGGCCGCAGGCAAGGCGTTTTCGTGGGAGTTGAGGGGCAGGTTTTTGAACACCAGGCGGGTTTTCTCGGGATAGAGCGCCAGCAGCTCTTCGACCGTCTGCGCCCCGCGCGCGCAGTAAGGGCACTCGAAATCGGTGTAGGTAATGATGGTGACGGCGGCGTTCTCAGGGCCCTTGACCGGGTTGTGGGCCGCCGCCTGGTCCGCGATCCGGTTGTTGAAGCTGCTTTCCAACTGCTGTTGGCGCTGCTGGACCTGAAGCTCCCGGTGGTATTGGGTGATGGTGTCGTAGAGCAGCTTCGGGTTTTCGCGGATCACCCGCTTGACGATTTCCTCCACCTGCTGTGTTCCCGGGGCGGGGTCGGCGGCCGGGGTGGCGGCCGGGACGGCCAGCAGCAAGGCCAGGCCCAGCGCGGTTCTGATCAGGCGTGAAAGCATGGGGGCACTCCTCATTGAAAGTTTGGGTAACGGCCACGCGACGCTATTTTTTGATTGCCAAGCGTGCCTCTTGGGCGGTTTCGTACATGTGCGGCGCCAGATGACGTTTTTTGAGTTCATCTCCGAGCTTCATCCGTAAAAATGCGCTGGTGGTGTAGCGGTGGACCTGCTCGTAGAATGTCTCCACCACGTATTTGACCATCTGTGTGTATTCATCGATCAACTCGGGCCTGATGTTGAAATTGTCGTAGTTGACGACGGTGACGACGCGCTTGCCGGCTTCCCGGCAGAGGGCTTCGACACGTGACTTGATCATTTCGATCTTTTCGGTTGAATCCACCGTCAGCCCTTCGAAGTTGATGAAGAGCATGTTCTCGTCGGGATTGTAGAGGATCCGATCGGCAATCGGAACGTCCAGCAGGTCGGCGTTGATTCCCATTCTTTCCGGCAGGAAGATGCGCTGATCCATCAGGGTGGGCGGCTGGCGCATGATGGGTGTAAAGTCCATTTGGGCCAGAATGTCCTTTTTAAGGTTGATGCCCGGGGCGATCTCGATTAGTTCCATGCCCTCGGGGCCCAGCCGGAACACGCAGCGCTCGGTGATGTAAATCACGGGCTGATTTTTCAAGGTGGCGTAGCGGCCGCTGAAGGTGACATGCTCCACGTCGGCCATCAATTTCTTTGAGCTGCCCTCCTGCTGGATGGCCAGCCTCCCGCCCGCGACCGTGGTTTTGAGGCCGCCGGCGGTGAAGGTCCCCAAAAAACAGACCCGCTTGGCGTTTTGGCTGATGTTGATGAAGCCGCCGGCACCGGCGAGCTTGGGGCCGAACTTGCTGACATTGACATTGCCGTGGCGGTCCGCTTCGGCCAGGCCCAGAAAGGCGATGTCCAGGCCGCCGCCGTCGTAGAAGTCAAACTGGGCCGGTTGATCCACCAGCACCTCGACGTTGGTGGCGGTCCCGAAATTCAGGCCGCCGGAGGGGATGCCGCCGATAATTCCCGGCTCGGCGGTCAGGGTGAGAAGATCCAGGATGCCCTCCTCGCATGACACCGCGGCCACCCCCTCGGGCATGCCGATACCCAGGTTGACGATGGCGTTCGGTTTGAGTTCAAACGCCGCCCGGCGGGCGATGATCTTGCGCGTGTCCAAAGGCAGCGGGGCGATTTCCGTCACCGGCACCTTCAACTCCGCGGTGTACGCGGGGTTGTAGTCCACCGCGAAGGTCTGCTGATGGTGCTCCGGCTTTTGCGCCACGACCACGCAGTCCACCAGAAGGCCGGGGATCTTGATCTCCCGGGATCTGAGAAACCCGCGGTCGGCCAAGCGCTCCACCTGGGCGATGACCAGTCCGCCGCTGTTTTTGGCGGCCATTGCCATGGGCAGGGCCTCCAGGAACAGGGCTTCCTTCTCCATGGAGATGTTGCCGTCCGGGTCTCCGGTGGTGCCCCGGATGACGGCGATGTCGATGGGCAGCGTCTTGTAGGCCAGGTATTCATTGCCATCGAATTCGATCAGTTCGATGATCTCCTCGGTGGTCACGGGGTTGATTTTGCCGCCCCCGTTGCGCGGATCGACAAAGGTTCCCAGACCCACGGTGGTGATGGTGCGCGGGCGCTTGGCGGCGATGTCCCGGAACATGACCGATATCACCCCTTGGGGCAGGTTGTAGGCCACGATCTTGTTTTCCAGCGCCAGCTTCTGCAGTTTGGGCGCCAGGCCCCAGTGGCCGCCGATCACCCGGCCTACCAGATGCTCGTGGGCCAGATGGTTGAGGCCCCGCTCCTTTCCGTCCCCCTGGCCGGCGGCATAGATCAGGGTCAGATTCCGGGGATGCCCGGTGGCGAGAAACCGTTCCTCAAGCGCCCTGGCGACCCCCTCGGCAAAGCCGATCCCCACAAACCCCTCGGTGGCGACGGTATCCCCGTCCTGGATGACCTCCACCGCTTCCGGCATACTGACGATTTTGCCTTTTTTCATGCGCGCCTTCAGGTCGGCGCGGAACGGGTGGGTGCTGGGCATGGCGGACCTCCTGAGGGTTTTCCTGAATGTTGGTTTAGTAGGTCAGCACCATGCCGCCGTCGAAGAGCAGATCGCCGCCCACGAGGTATTTTGAGAAGCGCGAAAAGCCGAACAGAAAAAGGTTGGCAACCTCGATCGGCGCCATCATCTCCTTGATACGCGAGGTGCCCATCATCACATCCCGCACCACGGCCTCCGGGCTGATGCCGCGCTGCTTGGCCTGGGCGGGAATCTGCTTGAGGGCCAGGGGGGTTTTGACGAACCCGGTGCTGACGGTAAAAGACCGTATTTTGCCCGCCCCTTCCGCCGCGATCGATTGGCTGAGGGCCCGCAGGCCGAATTTGGTGATGTTGTAGACGGGTTTGTTGACCGTGCAGATGTGGCCGTGGACGGAGGCCATGTTGCCGATGGCGCCGATCCCGTCGCCGCTCTTTTTGATGTGCGGGATGACCAGTTTGGAGAGCAGAAAGGGCGCCCGCAGCATGATGCGCTGCATCAGGTCGTATTTTTCCATGGGGAAGTTTTCAACCGAATCGATGTGCTGAATTCCTGCGATATTGGCCAGGTACTTGACGGTGCCCAGTTTGGCCGCCTCGCCGACCGCCTTCTCGAGGTCCGCGTCGCGGGTCAGGTCGGCCTCCAGAAAAATCATCTGTCCGCCCATGTCGCGCGCCATCTTCTGGGTCTTCTGGCCTTCCTCGGCGTTGATATCGAGCCCCACGGTCATCAGCTGGTTGGCCGCCGCGGCCACCGCGGTGGCCCGGCCGATGCCGGTGCCGCAGCCGGTGACGATGCAGACGTGGCGGGTGTTGAACGCCGGGTCCGACAGTTTCAGGATGTCCTCTTGGGTGATGACCGGTTCCGTGATTTCCATTGCCTTCCTCCCTCTGGTAAGTTTACGCTGCATAAGAAGGTTTTTTATTAGTATTGATTATATCTCTTGACAAGCAGAATGTGAGCGGCAGACCTTTAACCAAAACATGGCATGTTTCTGTTTTCCACAACTGGCCGCAGCGAACCCGATGGGTGGCGACCGATTGTCAATCCAAAACAACAGCGCGAGGAGTGGCCATGGAAAAGTACATCTTACCCCGTTTGGGCTTGATTGCAGCATTGATGCTTGTCGTTGCGGGCTGCACCACGGCCATCTCCAAACCCCTGCGGAGCCAGGCGGATGAAACCATCGCGGTCAGTGCGGTGCGTGAAAACCCGCGGCCCTATATGGGCGAAATTGTGATTTGGGGGGGCGAGATCATCGACACCACCCACCTACCGGCCGTCACGCGCCTGAAGGTGTTGCAGAAGCCGCTGGACTTCCAGCTGAACCCTAAAGCCATCGACGTTTCGGAAGGTCGCTTTGTGGCGGTCTATGAGGGCTTCCTGGATTCGGAGATCTACAGCCGCGGCCGTAAAGTGACGGTGGCAGGGGAGCTGACGGGGGTCGAAAACCTGCCGATAGGGGAGGCGCAGTACGCCTACCCGACCGTCAAGGTCCGGGAAATTCACCTCTGGCCCAAGCCGCCGGAAATGCCTGTTGACGACTACTATGGTTACCCCTACTATCACCCTTTTAGCCCCTGGCGCTATTATCCCTACTGGCGCTGATCGGTACCGCGGGCGAGGCGAGCTTGAGTGTTGACATTCTCGCAGCGCTTCAGCTAATAGGTGAGGTAATGCAAGAACAGGTCGAATTTCCAAACGCTGCCGGCGAGACCCTGGCAGCGACGCTTCATCTGCCCGAAAAGCCGTCCCGCCGCGGGGTGGTGATCGGGCATTGTTTTACCTGCTCGCGTCATATCAGCATCCTGCGGCTGCTCGGCAGTGGTTTGGCCGAAGCCGGTTTCAGCGCCCTGCGCTTTGATTTCTCCGGCAACGGCCAGAGTCAAGGGGAATTCGCGCGCTCCACCTACACCAAGCAGATCGGCGAGGCGCAAACCGCGATGGCCTACCTCGGCCGCCAGGGGGTCGACTGGATCGGGCTGCTCGGCCACAGCATGGGGGCCGTGGTGGCCATGCTGACCGCGGCCGCGGCGCCCGAGGTGCGGGGGGTCTGCGC
>JBAPYE010000156.1:0-16966 GCA_049284575.1 Desulfobacterales bacterium | reverse complement strand
GACCCCGCCGGACTTCCCAAAAGCAAAACCAGGCCCGGCCGTTCAACAACCCGTTCGCCGCCCTGGTGGAGCGATCCAAAAAACCGTGACCCCCTGCCGCACCTGGACCGTCTGAAGGCGGCGGCGGGCCTGAAACATGATCGGAGCGCTGAATGCGGGCCATAATTCAGAGAGTCACACAAAGCCGGGTGACCGTCGACGGCGCTGTGGTCGGCGAAATCGGCCGCGGCCTTCTGGTGCTGCTGGGCGTCGCCCGCAGCGACACCCCAGCGGATGCCGCGCAGCTGGCCAAGAAAATCGTCCATCTCCGGGTCTTTGAAGACCCGGAGGGCAGAATGAACCGCAGCCTGCTCGACACCGGCGGGCAGATGCTGGTGGTCTCGCAGTTCACCCTGCTGGGCGACTGCCGCAAGGGGCGGCGCCCCTCATTCGCCCGGGCGGCCCCCCCTGAACTGGCGCAGGCCCTTTACGAGGATTTTGTCGAAAAGGTCCGCGCCGCCGGCCTGCGGGTGGCCACCGGTCGTTTCCGGGCCATGATGGCGGTTTCGCTGATAAACGACGGCCCCGTGACCCTGATTGTCGAAAGCCCGTCCGAAACTGTCCACCGCATGTGAGACGGTTCACCTAAAAACCCGAATCCCCCCCAACGCTGGCGGGGACGTTATTCCGGCCGGATTGTGTATGATCAGAAATGATGCGCTCCCCGGTGGTCTTCGGCCGTGCCGCCGGCCCTGGCTGTTGGCCGCATGCCTGGTCGGGTTGCTGCTGCCGGCCGTCCTGCCGGCGGCTTCCCTGGAGGGGCTCAAACCCCTGATCGGCCCGGACGACGCCGCCCTGGTGACCGACCCCGGCGGCCGGGTGCTGCTGTCCGCAAACGCCGACCGGCAGATGGTGCCGGCCTCGATCCTGAAGGTTCTGACGGCGCTCAGCGCCGCACATTACCTGGGGCCGGATTTCCGTTTTGAGACCGAATTTTATCTCGACCCCGACCACAACCTGATCGTCAGGGGGTCCGGAGATCCGCTTTTGGTGTCCGAAGCCCTGGCCGCCATTGCAGCCGAATTGAGCGCCAGAATCCGGCAATTCAACGATCTGGTGCTGGACCCCAGCTACTTTGCGCAGGCCCTCCGCATCCCGGGAGTCTCCGCCTCGCCCGAACCCTACGACGCCCCCGTCGGCGCCCTGTGCGTTAATTTCAACACCGTCGCCTTCAAGACCGTCAAAGGTCGCCTGGTCAGTGCGGAGCCCCAAACGCCCCTGATCCCGTTTGCCGCGGCGCGCATCCGCGCCTCCGGCCTTAAGGAGGGGCGGATCGTGCTCTCAGGTCAGAACCAGGACCACCTCCTGTACGCAGGCCACCTCATCCGCCACTTTTTGGTGTCAAGCGGCATTAAAACCCGTGGCGCGGTCCGAATCGGCCGCGTCGAGCCGGGCAGCCAGCGCCTGGTCTATCGCCACACCGCGACCATCCCGCTGACCGGGGTTATCGCCGAGCTTCTGGAATACTCCAACAACTTTATCGCCAACCAGCTGACGGTCGCTATCGGCGCCACCGCCACGGGACCGCCGGGAACCCTGGAAAAAGGGGTTTCGGCAACCCGCGCCTACGCGGCTGATGTGCTGGGGTTAAACGCCCTCAGGATGGTCGAGGGCTCGGGGATCTCCCGCCAAAACCGAATTTCGGCCCGCGAAATGGACCGGGTCCTCACGGCCTTCGAACCGTTGCGGCACCTGATGCGCCGCGAGGGCCGGGAGTATTACAAGACCGGCACCCTCAGCGGCATCCGCACCCGTGCCGGCTATATCGTCAGCGCCGCAGGCGGCTGCTACCGGTTTGCGCTGCTGGTCAACACCCCCGGACGCTCGACCGACCGGATCATGCGCGGGCTTCTCGAGCGCCTGAACTGAGGGCCCCGTTAAAAACCGGTAAGCTGGACGAAAATCTCAAGATCGGAAAAAACAAGCGGGGACGGAAAGTGGCGGGAATGGCGGAAACCGGGGCGCCGGCAATCATTCGGGGCCGACAGGGCGGTGTTCAGAAGCTCTCGGGTCTTTTTCCTTGGTGATCGAGGCGTAGGCGCTGTGGTTGTGGATGGACTCGAAGTTCTCGGCGCTGACGGCAAACCACGTGATGTTGGGGTCTTCGTTGAGGGCCACGGCGATGTCCCGGACCACATCCTCGACGAATTTGGGGTTGTTGTAACCGCGCTCGGTAACGCACTTTTCATCGACGCGCTTCAGCACGGAGAAGACCTCGCAGGAGGCACAGCGTTCCACCAGCTCGATCATGTCCTCCAGCCAGATGAACTTCTTGAACCTTACCCGCAGCCGGACTTTGCCACGCTGGTTGTGGGCACCGCCGTCGCTGATTTCCTTGGAGCACGGGCAGACCGAGGTGATCGGGACAATCACCTCGGAGATCAGGTCGATTTGGCTCTGGGGGTTGCTGGAGCCGGTGATGCGGCAGGTGTAGTCCATCAATCCGGGGGAGTGGCTGACCGGGGAAAGCTTCTCGATGAAGTACGGGAAGGTCACCTCGACATGCGCCGATTTGGCATTCAGATGCTGCTTCATCTCCTCGAGAATGACCCAAAAGCGCTTGAGGGAAATCTCGGGATGAAAGATATGCAGCATCTCAACGAAGCGGCTCATGTGGGTGCCGCGGTACTTGTGCGGCAGGTCCACATACATGTTGATGTTCGCGACGGTGTGCTGAATCCCGTCCCGGCGGTCTTTGACAATGATGGGGTAGCGCAAATTCTTGATGCCGACCTTGTCGATCGGAATATTGCGGTAGTCGCGCTGGTTTTGGGTATCTTTCATATAGGGACCAACGGATGACTCCAAAAAAGGCCGGCCGGCACCATCTCAGCTCCCGTCAGCGGTCCGACTGCGGTCCTCAGGCGGCGGTTTCAGGAGGTACTCGCTCCTGACGTGGTGCATGGCGCGAAAAATATTCCCCTTGATTTTACGGTTTGAACGGTAAAGGTGATCTAGCAGCCCCTTGATTTCCCGCCGCCTGGAAGTCCTGGCGGATGGGCAGTTCGTTTCAAAGGTCGGAAATGCCCGCCGGCGGGCAAAACGCCGAATCAGGTCCTCGGCGGCAAAAGCCAGCGGCCGGATGACCTCGAAACGCCCGTCGAAAAAGGGCTGCAGCGGCTGCATGGTGCTGATTTCACCGGCGTAACAGATGTTGAGGAAAAAAGTCTCGATGATATCATCTTTGTTGTGACCCAACGCCAATTTGTTGCAGCCCATCTCATCGGCCACCTCAAAGAGGCGTTTGCGCCGCAGCCGCGAGCAGAGAAAGCAGGGGTTTTCACGATTCTCCGGACTGTGCCCGCGCGGACCGCAGTCCGTCCGCTCCACCCGCAGCGCGAGCCCCTGGGAGGCACAGAAGCCCGCCAGTTGGTCGTTGAAGCCGTCCCCGAAGCCCGGATCGATGTAGACCGGAAAAATATCATAGCCGATGGGCACCCGGGCCCGGCGCTCCTGCAAGATCCACATCAGCGTCAGGCTGTCCATTCCGCCGGAGACCCCGATCAAGACACGGTCGCCGTCGGCAAGCATCTCATAGCGGTGCAGGGCTTTGCCGACGACCCGGTTGAGCGCCTTGAAGGTCCCAGCGGCCATCGCAGCCTCCACCAAAAGACTATTTCTCGACAGCCTCGGGATTTTTCTCGATAAAAACCTTACCGGCCGCAATCTCGCGCAGCGACACGACGATATCCTCGTTCTTGGGGGAATTCACCAGGTATTCGGAACCTTCCCGGATCTGACGCACCCGCTTGGCCGCCATGTGCACCAGAAGGAAACGATTGGGCACCCGCTTCATGCAGTCTTCAATTGTAATTCTAGCCAATTTAATCTCCTACTATCAAATAGTTAAACCTAATTATTGAATCGATGCTTTAAGTCCTGGGATCTGGCGGTGCAGGTCTTATAGAATTTCCACCAGCTCATAGGACCGCTTGCCCCCCGGGGCCACCAGGGAAATCGGGTCACCGGGCCTCTTGCCCAGCATGGCCTTGCCCAGCGGCGAGGAAATCGAAATTTTGCCCTGCGCCACGTCGGATTCCTCCGGCCCGACCAGTTGGTACTCCACCGCTTCGGCGGTGTCAACGTTTTCGAGTAGAACCCGGGTGCCGAACACCACCCGATCCTTTGGCAGCTTGGCCGGATCGATGATATCGGCGCTGTTCAACTTGAAGTCCAACTCGCCGATACGGCCTTCGATAAATGCCTGGCGGTCCTTGGCCGCTTCAAATTCGGCGTTTTCGGAAAGGTCGCCGTGGGCGCGCGCCTCTTCAATGGCTTTGATGTTCTGCGGCCTGTCAACCGACTTGAGGCGTGCCAGCTCCTTTTTAAGGGTCTCATATCCTTCGCGGGTGATGGGTGTTCTTTGCAAAGCACTACTCCTGGATATAAATGATTTGACAATGTTGTATGGGCGGCGGCATTCAACAACCGCTGCAACGCCGCGCGCTGCCGCATCCCTTGGGGGCCGGGGGCGCTGAAATCAGAGGTACTTTTCGGCCAGCACCTCGGCGATCTGAACGGCGTTGGTGGCCGCCCCTTTGCGGATATTGTCCGCAACGACCCACAGGTTGATGCCGTTTTCGACCGATTCGTCCTGGCGAATGCGGCCCACCAGGGTCAGGTCCTGCCCGGCGGCTTCGATGGCCAGGGGGTAAAGATTGTTTTGGGGATCGTCGACCACCTTGACCCCGGGGGCCGAGGCCAGCAGGGCGCGCACACCCGCGGCCGTCACCGGCTTGCGGGTTTCGACGTTGACGGCCTCGGAGTGGGAGTAGAACACCGGCACCCGGACCGTCGTGGCGGTGATGGCGATCGTGTCGTCCTCCAGAATTTTGCGGGTTTCGTTGACCAGCTTCATCTCCTCCTTGGTGTAGCCGTTGTCGTAGAAGACGTCGATGTGGGGGAGGCAGTTGAACGCGATTTGATGCGGATAGACCTTTTTTTCGATTTCCTTGGAATTGAAAATCGCCCGCGTCTGCTCGGAGAGCTCGTCGATGGCCTTCTTACCCGTGCCCGAAACAGCTTGATAGGTGGCGATCACCAGCCGTTTGATGCCGTACTGCCGATGAAGGGGGTTGAGAACAACCACCATCTGGATGGTGGAGCAGTTGGGGTTGGCGATGATGCCCTTGCGGGTGTAGCCCGCCACGGCATGGGGGTTGACCTCCGGCACCACCAGGGGGACCTCCGGGTCCATCCGCCAGGCACTGGAATTGTCCACCACGACGCAGCCGGCGGCAGCGGCGGCCGGTGCGAATTTTTCGCTGGTGCCGCCACCGGCGGAAAAAAGCGCGATATCGACCCCCTTGAAAGATCCCTCGGTCAATTCCGCAACGGCGATTTGCTCGCCGCGGAATTCGAGCTTGCGCCCGACCGATTTTCGGGAGGCCAGCAGCGTGAGAGATCCCACCGGAAAGTCGCGCTCTTCCAGACAGGCAATCATCTGATTGCCAACGGCGCCGGTCGCACCGGCGACCGCGACATGGAATTTTTTAGCAGACATATCCTGACTCCTGTTTGCAGATGTGGGGGCTCCGATACAGACGTTTCCCCGGTGCCAAAAGGGAAAATGGGGTATCGGCGGAACGGCTGACGCCGGCGCCAAAAGCCCCATTCAGACGGTTTGGCAGTCATGCCCGGTCCGTTGGCTCCCCATCAGGGGACCCGGACCGATTTCAATGGGTTTTCACAAACCCCAGGACGCCGGTTCCGGCCCGGATTTTGTCGCCCACCGACACCGACAGGTCGGTCTCGGGCGGCATGTAAACGTCCAGACGCGAGCCGAAACAGATAACACCGAAGCGCTGCCCGCGGAGCAGCGGCTGATCTTCACGGACGTAGCAGATGATTCGCCGGGCGATGAGTCCGGCGATCTGCACGACGCACAGCTTTTGCCCCTGCGCATTTTCCAGATAAACCGCGTTGTGCTCGTTATCCCGAGAGGCCTTGTCCAGGTGAGCCGAGAAAAACTTGCCGGGAAAGTAGGCGATTTTTTGGACGGTGCCTTCAATCGGGGCGCGGTTCACATGGACGTTGAAGACCGACATGAAGATGCTGACCTTTTTGCAGGGCCCGTCGTAAAAAGGCGTTTCTTGCAGCGCCTCGGCGACGATCACCTTGCCGTCGGCGGGCGAGACGACGGCACCCGCCGCGGCCGGGATGACGCGGTCCGGGTCCCGGAAAAAAAAACAGATGCAAAGGGTTGCCGTCAGGCCCAAAATGGCCGGCAGCGCAAACCCCAGCAAGGCAAAGATCGCCGTGATAAACGCCCCGGCAGCCATCAGGGGCACGCCTGCCCGGGCAACCGGCAGGGCGGCCTGCCCGGGGGGATCGGCCCAGCTGTATTTATCCATAAAAACCATCTTGGGTAACGTAGGTTGCGACTTCGGACCGACCGGCGGAAACCGCGCTTGCCGCGAAAAGCCAGAGTGGGGAAGATATCTAAATAATTTCAAAAAGTCAATCAAGAGACCAATTTAATCGACAAAAGGACACGCTTCAGGGCAGCCGCCCGGCCGCCTGGCTGAGATGCATCTCCGCATCGGATTTGCGGATGTAGATCGGCCGGAGGTTTTCCAGAGGGGTGAGTTCCCCCTGGGCCAGTCGCTCCCCCCCCAGAAAGGCGACCGACGAGGGCCGCAGGTGGTTCTGAACAACCGGTAAAAACCGGGCCTTGGCACCGAGCGCTGCCAAGATGAGGTCTTGGTAGAGCAGCGCACCGCTGCCAACAAAAAGACAGGGGCGCGAAATTTCCCGAACCGCGGCTATCGGGTCCTGCACCTGATCCGGGCTCTCGCGCACTAAAGCGCCCGCATCGAAGCGAAACCGCGCGGAATAGACCTCCCGCCGGCGCGCATCCATCAGCACCACGACGGGCAATCCTGCGAAGGAGTGCTGCCAGGCCATGGCCTCCAGGGTTGAAACCCCCACCAGGGGCTTGTCCAAGGCCGCCGCCAGACCTTTGAGAGTGCTGATGCCGATCCGAAGTCCGGTGAATGAGCCGGGTCCCAGTGTCACGGCAAAACCGCCCACGGCCGAGAGCGCAACCCGCGATCGCGCCAGGACCTCCCGGATCATGCCCATCAGATGAAGCGAGTGGGTTTCCCGGCTGACCAGCAGCATTTCGGCCAGCAGCCGCTCCTTTTCAATCAGGGCGACCCCGCAGCTTTGGGTTGCCGTGTCCACAGCCAAAAGTTTCATGCCCCCTCCCGGACGCGCGACCGTCGCGCTGCATTCAGCCGATATTTGCCCGGTTTTGGGGGAAGCGCGGTGACCGCTCCCGCGGGAAAGCGGCCACCGCCGGTTTTACTGGCCGGCATTTGCGGCCGGCCGACGGTTTTTGGCACGGCTTTTTCTGGCGGCGGGCGGAATCGAGGCTTCCTCGAGCGCCACGGCCAGGACTTGATCCATATGCCCCACCGGCACGAATTTGATCTTGCGTTTGACGTTGGCCGGGAGCTCACTGAGGTCCTTGCGGTTCTTCTCCGGCATAACGATGGTGCGGATTCCCGCCCGCAGGCCGCCCAGGGCCTTTTCCTTGAGGCCGCCGATGGGCAGCACCCGACCGCGCAGGGTGATCTCCCCGGTCATGGCCACATCCTTGGCCACCGGCCGCCCGGTCAGGGCCGAGATCAGCGCGGTGGCCATGGCGATCCCGGCTGACGGCCCGTCCTTGGGAATCGCCCCGGCCGGCACGTGGATATGCACGTCCAGATTGTCCAGAACGGTTTCCTTGACCTTGAAGGCTTTCAGGTTGGCGCGCGCATAGGTCATCGCCGCCCGCGCGGATTCCTGCATGACCTCACCCAACTGGCCGGTGACGATCAGTTCGCCCTTGCCGCCGAAAAGGGACACCTCCACGTAGAGAACCTCCCCGCCCACCTGGGTCCAGGCCAGGCCCGTGGCCAGCCCCACCTGGCTCTCCTCCTGGTCCATTTCGGGGTAGTACTTGGGAATCCCCAACAGCTTGGAGAGGTTGTTGCGGGTCACCAAAAACTTTTTTTTGCCGCCTTCGGCGACTTTTCGGGCAACCTTGCGGCAGATGGTTCCCAGTTCGCGTTCGAGATTGCGCAAACCTGCCTCGGAGGTGTACTCCGTGATGATCTGACGCAGGGCCCCGTCGCTGATGGTCAACTGGCCGGGTTTGAGACCGTTTTCCTTCACCTGCCGCGGCAGGAGGTAAGCCTGAGCGATCTCCCGTTTTTCATCCTCGGTGTACCCCGAGAGATTGATCACCTCCATTCGGTCCAGGAGCGCCGAGGGGATGGTGTCGGTGAGGTTGGCCGTCAGGATGAACATCACGCTGGAAAGGTCGAAGGGCAGGTTCAGATAGTGGTCGCTGAACTCGGAATTCTGTTCCGGGTCAAGCGCCTCCAGCAGCGCCGAGGAAGGGTCGCCCCGGAAGTCGTAGCCCAGCTTGTCGATCTCGTCCATCATGAAAACCGGGTTGTTGGTGCCGCACTGCTTCAAACCCTGCAGGATGCGCCCCGGCATAGAGCCGATATAGGTGCGGCGATGGCCGCGGATTTCGGCTTCATCCCGGATGCCGCCCAGCGAAATCCGGACAAACTTGCGTTTCAGGGCCCGGGCGATGGCCTGACCCAGCGAGGTTTTACCGACCCCCGGGGGGCCCACGAAACACAGGATCGGACCCTTCATTTTGGGGTTTAGCTTGCGCACGCTGAGGTACTCGAGAATGCGATCTTTAACCGGCGCCAGGCCGTAGTGATCCCGGTCGAGAATCTCCTTGGCCTTGGGGATGTCGATCAGGTCCTTGGTGGCCTTCTGCCAGGGCATCTCCACCAGCCAGTCCAGGTAGGTCCGAATCATGGTGGACTCGGCCGCTTCGGGGTGCATCTGCTCCAAGCGTTTGAGCTGGCGCGTGGCCTCGTCGGCGGCGGGTTTGGGCATCTTGGCTTTCTTGACCTTCTTGCGGTACTCGTCCACCTCCTGGGTTTTATCGTCCAGATCCCCCAGTTCCCGATGAATGGCCCGCACCTGCTCGCGCAGAAAATAGTCGCGCTGGCTTTTCGAGATCTCATCGCGCACATCCGACTGGATCTTGGCCTGCATGGAAGACAGATCCACCTCCCGGGAAAGGAGGTCATTGACCTTCTTGAGCCGCTCCCGGGAATCGACCGTCTCCAGCAGGGCCTGGGACTCCTCGATCTTGAGCTTCAGGTTGGAGGCCACCAGATCGGCCAGGCGCCCCGGGTCTTCGATGCTCTCCAGAATCGTTCCCACATCGTTGGTCAACTCCCCCCGCAGCGCCAGGATCTTTTCACTGCTCTCCCGGACGTTGCGCATCAGGGCCTCGGTTTCGAGGTCCGCCGCCTTGGTGGGCTCTTCTTCCAGCAGTTCGATCTTGACCCGGTAGTAGGACTTTTTGCGGACGTAGCGGATGATCCTGGCGCGTCCCAGCCCCTGCACGAGCGCTTTCATGCGGCCGTCGGGAAGCTTGAGCATCCGCAGGATGCGCCCCACGGTGCCCACCCGGTAGATTTCATCCGACTTGGGGTTTTCCAGCGCGGGCTGCTTCTGGGTGGCCAGAAACAGAAACCGATCCTGGGCCATAGCCTCCTCAACCGCCCGCACCGACTTCTCACGGCCGATAAAAAGCGGCAGCAGCATGTCGGTAAAAATCACCACATCCCGAACGGGAAGCATCGGCAAAACGTCGGGGAGGTCCTTGAAATCTTCGCTTTCCTCGATGATGCTGACCAGATCGTCCCTGTCACTTTCAGCCATTCTTACTCCTATGAAGAACTTTGACCCTTTGGGGTGAAAATTTGGGAAGCTGCCCGCCGGCGTTCCCTGAAAGGGTTTGTTTCGACAAGTTTCTATAATAAGACATTTATGCCGTCTGACAATGATGCGGGTTGATTTTTGCTCTGAGCTTACAATATTGCCGGGTGATATGCAATTGCCGCGGCACATCAAGGCCCGCGCGGTGCGTGCCGATAGAAACCCTTGAGGCGCCGGCCCGCGGTCGCCCCCAAGGCCCGCTGGAAGGTTTTGGCTCGCCTGGCGGCCCGCAACTTCGCACGCCCACCCCGGCGGTATTAAATTAAGGACAGACGTCACCACGATGCCAACCCCCATCGCCCCTGAGCTTCCGGCCTTCATCCTCGGTGCGTGTATCGGCAGTTTTCTCAATGTCTGCATCTACCGCATACCGCTTTCCAAATCGATCGTCGCCCCCGGATCCATGTGCCCCCGCTGCGGAAGCTCGATTCGCTTTTACGACAACATCCCCATATTAAGCTACCTCTGGCTGAGGGGGCGCTGCCGCCAATGCCGGACCCCGGTGTCCCTGCGCTACCCACTGGTGGAACTCCTGACAGCCCTGTTGTTCACCGCGGTTGCCCACCGCTTCGGCGCTTCCGTCGAGGCCGGGATTTACATGGCCTTCAGCGCCGTAATGGTGACCATCACGTTTATCGACATCGACCACCGCATCATCCCGGACCGGATTTCCCTGCCCGGCATTTTGCTGTGCTTTTTGGCCGCTCTGGCCCTGCCCAACATGGGCTGGAAAGCGGCCCTGCTCGGCATCCTGGTTGGCGGTGGGACCCTTTTTGTGGTAGCCTGGGGTTACAGCCTGCTGACCGGAAAGGAAGGCATGGGCGGCGGCGACATCAAACTGCTGGCCATGATCGGCGCGCTTTTGGGATGGCAGGGGGTGGTCTTCACCATATTTTCAGCCTCCCTGCTGGGAACCGTGGTCGGGCTGGGCCTGATGGTGCGCACCCGCAGCGACATGAAACTGGCGGTTCCCTTCGGCCCCTTCCTGGCCGCCGGCGCCCTCGCCTATATTTTCGTGGGCCCCGAACTGGTGGCCTGGTATTTTGGGCTGATGCGTTAAGAGTCCTGCGCCCAGCGCGTTTTGAAGCCCCGCAGAACAGGATCCGAAACCATGCGCCTCGCGGTGCTATCCGACATCCACGCCAACCTCGAAGCGTTCGAGCAGGTCCTGGCGGACATCGACCAAAACGCCATCGATGCCATCGTCAGCCTGGGGGACAACATCGGCTACGGGCCAGACCCCAACGCGGTGATCGCCCTTCTCCAAAAACGTCGCATTCCCTCGGTTCTGGGGAACCATGAGCTGGCGGCCCTCAACGCCCGCAACCTGGATTGGTTCAATCCCGTGGCGCGCCGTTCTTTGCGCTGGACCATCGACAGGCTGTCTTCGCAGTCCCGGGAATTCGTCAGCCGTCTGCCGGCGGCCCTGGTCCTTCACGGCTGCCGGTTCGTCCACGGCTTCCCGCCGCGCGCGATCACCACCTACCTGTTCCAGGTTTCGCCGCAACAGATGGTGAGCGCATGCCAGCGCCTCTCGGTGGCCCTGTGCTTTATCGGCCACACCCACGACCTGGAACACGTGGAGTGCGACGGTGAGGACGTTTCACGGCACCCCCTGCGGGAAGGCAACATCCGTCTTTGCCTGGAAAACCGCCACATTTTGAATATCGGCGCCGTCGGCCAACCGCGGGATGGCGACAACCGCGCCAAATACGTGATCTGGGATTCCCGGGAAAAGGTCCTAACGGTCCGTTTCGTCTCCTACGACATCGCCTCGGTGGTGCGCAAAATCAAGGCCGCCGGCCTTCCTGAAGCCCATGCCGACCGGCTGTGGTGAAGGCCGGTTGCAAGCGCCGCGGACATCAAACGGGCTTGGCCACAACACCTGAACCTCAATAGAAACGCCATGCAGACCATTGGAAAATACCGCATACGCGGCCTCCTTGGCCGCGGCGGCATGAGCCGCGTCTACAAGGTTGAAATTCCCACGATTCAAAAAATCGTCGCCCTCAAGCGTCTCGAACCGGACCCCATGCTGGTGGATTTGGTGGGTTCCGAGAAAATCCGCCGGCTGTTTGTCTCCGAGGCGGTCACGATGGCCCGTCTGCGGCACCCCAACATCGTCTCCGTCTGGGACTTTGACGAATCCGGAGGGGTCCCGTTTTACCTCATGGAACACTACAGCCACAATTTAGGTGAGATGATTGGGGAAACCTATGTGGTGGAGCACCCGTCCCGCAGGCTTCCAGTCGACAAGGCGCTGCACTACATCCGGGCAGTGCTGGCCGGACTTGCCTGCCTTCACTACGCGGGCATCGTCCACCGCGACATCAAGCCGTTTAACATCCTGGTTACGGAGCAGGACACGGTTAAGATCTGTGACTTCGGCCTATCCAAACTCAGGGGGGAAACGTTCGAGGGCCCCTCGCAGCTGAAGGTCGGCTCGCCCTGGTATGCCGCCCCGGAGCAGGAAGCCGACCCGAACGCAGCGGGTTTCAACGCGGATGTCTTTTCGGCGGGTGTGATGCTCTATCGGATGCTGACCGGCGCGCTTCCCATGGCGGCACCTGTCGCCCCAAGCCGGCAGCATCCCGACCTGGACGCAGCCTGGGACGATTTCGTGCTCAAGGCCATTTCAACTCGCCCCGGCGCGAGATACGGCGATGCATTCCAGATGCTGGCGGCCTTGGCCGATCTGGAAACCCACTGGGCGCAGCGCAAGCAGAATATCTGCCGCCTGCCCGCCCAGCCGACGGCTTCCGCGACCGCGGACCCGGGTGTCCGCCACCTGCGAAAAACGCCGCAAAAAGTTTCCCCCCGGGAGGCCCCGGAGGTTTTCAGGCTCGACGCACTCTGGCGCCCTCGGGACTATCTCGCGAATGCCTTCAAACAGGAAGGGCAGGACACCATCCAAGACGCCGTCAGCGGCTTGGTGTGGCAAAAAGCCGGAGCCCCCTACCCTCTGACCTGGCGGCAGGCCGCAGCCTATGTGACACGCTTGAACAGCGAGGGCTTCGGTGGACGGCAAAACTGGCGTCTGCCGACCGTCGAGGAACTCCTGTCGCTGGTGACCGAAGTCCCCCACAACCGCGATTTCTGCTTGGACACGATGTTCGACCCCGCGCAGCGTTGGTTGTGGAGTGCCGACCGCAGGTCTTACGTGGCCGCCTGGTTTGTCAGCGTCGATCTGGGCTACGTGTCGCACCAGGACTTCACGGCCCTTAACTTTGTGCGCGCTGTGGCCGACGTCTAACCGGCAGGCAATACGCTGGTTTGCGGGGGCCCGCTCTCGTCCGGTCGTTTGGGCGCACCGGGTCGCAGAGCGGGCGCCCCTTCGATCGGGCGCCTGTCAGGTCAAGGCCGCCAATGCCGCCGCGTAATCCGGTTCCTCGCCGATCTCCGGCACCTGCTGGGTGTAGCTTACCTTCCCCTTTTCATCCACGATGACCACCGCCCGTGACAGGAGCCCCCTCAAGGGGCCCTCTGCAATGGTTACCCCGTAACGCTCGCCAAAACTCCCGGTACGAAAATCAGAGGCCGACACGACCTCGTTGAGACCTTCGGCGCCGCAAAAACGAGCATGGGCAAAAGGCAGGTCCCTGGAAACGCACAGAACCGCGCAGTTCTCCAACTTGCTGGCTTCCTGGTTGAAACGTCGCACCGACATGGCGCAAACCGGCGTGTCGATGCTTGGAAAAATGTTGAGCACCAAACGTTTGCCTTTGAAATCCGTGAGGCTCACATCGGAAAGATCCGTTTTGGTGAGGGTGAAATCGGGCGCCGGGCTGCCGGTTTGCGGCAAATCGCCCTGGGTGGTGATCGGTGTGCCTTTGAAGGTTATTTTGGCCATGGTTTTTCCTTTCTTCGGTGTGGGTTGGGAGCCGCTAGGGCCGATAGCTGCCGGGCAACTCGACGACGATGCCGGCTTTGGAGGCCGTTTCCAGTAGCGTGAGCGCGGCGTTCAGGACTTCATGATGACGTTTGCGGTCCCCCGGCGGCCCCAGGGGACGCCCCATGACGTGCGGCGTCAACAGCACCCGGGGCAAATGCATGATCTTCAGCTGGGCCTGGAACACCCGACTGGCCACGATCACCGTGGCGATCCCGCCGGCTTCCATCAGTCTGGCGACATGTCCGACCGACATGTGGCAGATCGGTCAGACGGGCACCAGCAAAAGGGCCTCAACCGCCTGCGCCTTCAGCAGGGAAACCCATTGCGGCCCATTTTGTTTCAACAGCCGCATCTGGGCGCAGGCCCCCATGAAGGAATACGCATTTTCTGTGAGCGCCCCGATTTTACCGGCGGTCTGCAGCTGCCGAAGGCCGTCCAGGGGCAGCACGACGTTGTGATCCGCTTCGGCTCCGCGAATATCGTACCCGCCGTGCCGCACCCGCAGCCGCTGGGGCGGGGTGTCGAAAGGGATGGCCGAAAGGGTCGGTGGCAACTTGATCATCTCCATGATCTTGGCCATGGCCATTTCCTGGGTCATGTCGGCAATCCCCAACGGCTCGGGGTCGTCACTGTCCACAAAATGGCCGCTGGAGGCGATCAGTGACATACGAGCCTGGGAGAGCGGTTTGGCCGGCTGCGTGAAGGGGCCGTCAGCATAGGCGAACTGTTTGGCCTCCGCATAGCCCCTGCCCTGCCACTCCAGGACGTGTTCGATCAGACGGCTGAAATCCCCGTCGTCCAGCGTATCGCCCAGTTTCCAGAGAAGCAGCCGGAAAAATTCAGCGGCCGCCTGCTCCGGCAGGTGCTGCAAAAACTTGAAGTTCAGGTCGGCGCGCGATCCGTAGAAAAAAGAATCCTTGAATTCCGCTAAGGTTTCGGCTTGGGGGGAGGCTGTCGTCATGGGGGATCCTTGTTAGTCCTTAGTAGTTGTCGATATTTTGAACGAACCCCTCGAAGTCGTGCCGCCGCAGAAATCGGGAGATCATTTCCCCGACCTTGTCGGCGGTGTCCACACGGTAGCGGCCGTTGGGATCACGGCCGGCAATGGCTTTGGCGTTTCTCACAATCGCCTGCAGGCTGTCGGTGGTCATCTCGACCACCGCATTGACCGCAATCGTTTCCTTTAAATCCTCTGGCATGCGCAGACCCTTTCAATGCGGGGAAAATCGCCACCGCGCTGCAAACATTGGGCGTAAAAACCGCCGGACGGGGCAACGCCTCATCTAAAAAGCCGATGCGCACCACACCCCACAAACAAGAATTTACCGAGGCCCCGCGCCTGCTGCTGGCGAACGGCACCACTAGCGCAACCCTCCACGACCGTCATCGCAGGGCCCGCCGTCATCTTCCAGGCGCGAATGCTCGGCGGTCTGGGTGATTTCACAGACCGGAAGCGGGTCGATCGCCGCCATGGGCTGGCCGCAGCACTCGGAAACTTGATCGGGTTCTGCCTTTTCGCGGCGATGGCAATTTTTGCATTCATGCGTTTCTTTGGTGCTCATTGGGTCCTCCTCGAAGAGTCGGTATACACGTTGCCCCCGGTGCCGGGGATAACAAAGACAAGCTGATGTCTGTGATAGTCGTACGCTTAAAAGATAGTCAAACCCCACCAGCCTGTCAATCCTGCAGGTTTCTCCGGGAGACCGTCTGACTTCCATCTTTAAGAATTCCCGCGTCCCCTTGTTTTTGACATTCCACTCCAAATAGTACTAAAAGTAGTCTCAGGCGCTTGCCTTAGGATCGCGGCAATACATAATTCCACCATTCGGCACGCCGCCTCCCCGACAGGCGGACGGCCGAACGCGAGCGGCGCGTTGTCGCTTGCGGGGGGTGCCGGCCGCGCAACTTCTACCCGCAACCCAAAGGAGAGACCCCCATGGCTAAAAAAATCCTGATCGCAATCGACGACTCCGAAAACGCCCGACGGGCGGCCGCATTTGTCGCCCAAACCTTCACCCCCGACAGCCGCATCACCCTGTTCAGCGTCTTACCTGACACGGCCTCGATCTGCGAAATGGACAGCCCCGAGCTGACCCCCTACTTTACGACCCAGCAGACCTCTTTTTGCACCATCGAAGCCAAAAAGCGGGAATTGATCGAAAACGCGCTTTCCGGCGCCAAAAAAGACCTTCTGGCCGCCGGCTTCGATGCCAACGCCATCAAGACCAAAATGGTTTCCAAAAAAAAGGGGATCGCCCAGGACATCGCCGCCGAGGCGCAAACCGGGTACGATGTAGTGGTGCTCGGCCGCCGGGGAATTTCAGGCATCAAGGAGTTTTTTCTGGGCAGCATCTCGCAGAAGGTGATCAATACCGTCAAGGACGTATCGGTCGTATTCGTCAACTGACTGGAGGGCTTACATGCGAGGTCAGCGCAATACCGTCAACGGGTCCAGCCGGCTGCCCTTGGCCCAGGGTATCCGGCTCGATATCGGCTCCGAAGATTTATGAGGCAGATGGGGGCTAATCGAGAATATATCTGGCGGGGTTGACCGGGACCCCGCTTACCAGGACTTCATAGTGCAGGTGCGGCCCCGTGCTGCGGCCGGTGTTGCCCACATGGGCGATGAGGTCACCGCGCTTGACCTTGGCCCCCACCTTCTTGAAGATCTTACTCAAATGTCCGTAGCGTGTGACGATGCCGTGGCCATGCCGGATGGTCAGCATATTGCCCATCAGCCCTTTGGGGCCTGCAAAGGTAATGGCCCCGTCGGCCGGTGCGACTACGGGGGTTCCCTGACGGGTGGCGATATCCAGTCCGGAATGAAACGTGCGGGCGCCGGTGAAGGGGGATTTGCGATAACCAAAGCGGGAGGTCACCCACCCGGTGGTGGGTCGGATGGAGGGGGTCGCGGCCAGCAGGTTGACCTGACCCTCGAGGCTGGCATTCAGGGTTTCGAAGTCGCTTTTCTGTTTCACTACCGCGGACTGGAGCACCTTTACCTGTTCGCGCATCTCCTGGGGGATGCCACCGCCGATTTCCGCCTCGGACAAGTTGGTGTTCAGATTATCGGGGACAACGCCGCCGGCGCCGAACAGGCTGCCGGCTTCCTCGGAGAGTTCACAGTTGGCGATAACCCGGATCTTGCGCTCAAACTGGTTGAGCTTCAGCAGATCGGCCTTGAGGGCATTGATCTCTTCGGCAAAGGTGAGGATTCGGTGGTGCTGACGG
>JBAPYE010000155.1:0-9307 GCA_049284575.1 Desulfobacterales bacterium | reverse complement strand
GAAGAGGCCAAGGAGGCCAAGGTCGACCCGGAGGCCGAAGCCAAGGCCAAAGCGGCGGCGGAAGCCCAGGCCAAGGCCGATGCGGAAGCCAAGGCCAAAGCCGATGCCGATGCCAAGGCGAAGGCCGAAGCGGCTGCTAAGGCCAAAGCCGAGGCCGAAGCCAAGGCCAAGGCGGATGCCGAAGCCCAGGCCGCCGCGGCCGAAAAGGCCAAGGTCGAGGCCGAAATGGACGAGATCCGCGCCAAGCGGGCCAAAGAACGCGAGGCCCGGATGGCCCAGGGCGGCGCCCATGGTGCCGCCAAAGCCGCCGCCGGCGAGGCCAAGAAGACCCCCGCCGAAGTCCAGAAGCCCAGCATCGACAAGGTCATCGACAAACTGCAGTGGATCCACCGACGCCACGCTTCCTGAAGGCAGCCTGACGCCATTTGAACATGCCGTATACGAAGTACCGCAGTGCATTCAACTTTTAGGAGGAACCGAAAAATGGCAGAAGAAGTCGTAAAAGCCGCAAAGGAACTCAAGGCCGCCAAGAAGGACAAACTCGCGGATCCCGTAGGCGCCACCATCGATGTCGCGTCCCAGGAAATGATTCGGCGGGCCCAGGCACTGGGCATCGACACGGTTTTCGATCGTGCCGCGGCCATGAAACCCTGTAACATCGGATCCCAGGGCACCTGCTGCAAGAACTGCGGCATGGGGCCCTGCCGGCTGCCGCTGCCCAAAGACTACGACGAAAGCAGCGACGAGCGCAAAGGGCTTTGCGGAGCGACCCCCAACACCATCGCCGCGCGCAACTTCATCCGCATGATCGCCGGGGGGGCCGCGGCGCACTCCGACCATGGCCGCTGTGTGGCCGAGGTCTTCAGGTCCGCCGCCAACAAGCAAACCGAGGACTACCACATCAAGGACACCAACAAGCTGCTGGAAATCGCCCCCTGGCTGGGAGTCGCCACCAAGGTGGAAGTCGACGGCCAGGAACTCGACCGCAACATCGACGAGATCGCCGTGGAGGTGGCCGAGGTCGCCATGGCCGAGTGGGGCAAACCCGAAGGGGAACTGCTCTACCTCAAGCGTGCCCCCGAGGCCCTCTACGAGAAGTGGAAAAAGTTCGGGGTGCTGCCCCGCAACATCGACCGCGAGATCGTCGAGATCATGCACCGCACCCACATCGGGGTCGACCAGGACTACAAGAACCTGATGAAGCAGGGCACCCGGGCCGCCATCGCCGACGGCTGGGGCGGCTCGATGCTGGCCACCGACCTCCAGGACGTGCTTTTCGGCACCCCCTACCCCCTGCAGTCCGAGGCCAACCTGGGCGTGCTGAAGGAGGACCATGTCAACCTCGTCATCCACGGGCACGAGCCGGTGCTCTCGGAGATGATCGTGACCGCCGCCCAGACCCAGGAAATTCAGGACTACGCCAAGTCCAAGGGCGCCAAGGGGATCCAGCTGAGCGGGATCTGCTGCACCGCCAACGAAGTGCTGCAGCGCCACGGGGTACCACTCTGCGGCACCTTCCTGCAGCAGGAGCTGGCCATCATCACCGGCGCGGTGGACGCCATGGTGGTGGACATCCAGTGCATCTTCCAGAACATCGCCAATGTCGCCAAGTGCTTCCACACCAAGGTGATCACCACCCACCCGATCGCCCGCATGGAGCAGGACAACGTGATGCACATCGAATTCGATGAGCACTACGCCATGGACGACGCCAAGAAGATCATCAAGATCGCCATCGATAACTTTCAAAACCGCGGCTCCGAGGTGATGATCCCCAAACACAAGGCGACCCAGATCGCCGGCTTCGGGGTCGAGTCGATTCAGTATCACCTGGGCGGCACCTTCCGCGGCTCCTACTACACCCTCAACGACAACATCATCAACGGCCGCATCCGGGGCATTGCCGGGGTCGTCGGCTGCAACAACGCCCGCACCCGCCACAACGAGGGGCACATCGCGGTGGTCAAGGAGCTCATCAAGAACGACGTCATCGTCCTGACCACCGGCTGCAACGGCATCGCCTGCGCCATGGAAGGGCTGCTGACGCCGGAAACCGCGGGCGTCTTCTGCGGCCCCGGCCTGGCGGAGGTCTGTGAAACCGTCGGGATCCCGCCGGTCCTGCACATGGGCTCCTGCGTCGACAACAGCCGTATCCTGCTGGCGGCCGCCGAAGTGGTCAAGGCCGGCGGGCTGGGCAACGACATCTGTGACCTGCCGGCGGCCGGCAGCGCGCCCGAGTGGATGAGCGAGAAAGCCATCAGCATCGGGCACTATTTCGTCGCCTCCGGTGTCTACACGGTTTTCGGCGTGACCCTGCCGGTGACCGGGGCGCCCAAGTTCCAGAAGTACCTTTTCGAGGAATTCGAGAAGATGTACGGCGGGATGTGGGACCTGGAAGTCGACCCGATCCTGCATGCGCGCAAAATGATCGCCCATATCGACAAGAAGCGCAAGGCGCTCGGCATCGACAAGGCCCGCGAAAGGGTCCTGATGGACATGGCAGACCGCCAGAAGCTCGATGTGGCTTAACATAAATCCCATTTAAATCCTCAACGAAGGAGGAAAGTATGTCTAAACTCGTAGCATTTGCGGCCATCCAGGGTGGCTACAACATCGTTTCCAAGGTCGAAGGTCTATACAAAACCACACTCGAAAAACACGAGGCCGCCACCAAAGTCGGCTTCCCCAACACCGCCTACTACCTGCCGGTGATTTACTCCCTGACCGGCCACAAGGTGGAAACCCTCGAAGACATGCAAAAACCGCTGGAGATTGCCCGCAAGCTCCTGCCGCCGCACCTCAAGGGCAAACACCACCTGCCGTACCTCGGGCCCCTGCTGGACGCCGGCATGGCCGCCCTGTTCGCCTTTGAAATCCAGGAGGCGATCCGCTATCTGGAGGACCCGGATTTCTACCTGCACGCCGAGGAGATCGACCAAGAGGCCGGCAAGATCTGGCTGGGCGCCGCCGACGACACCGTCTTCCGCAAACGCGGGGTGGAATTCGTCGACGGGTCGGCCCCGGGTTTCGCCGCCATCGTGGGCGCGGCCCCGGACCCCGAAACCGCCAAGCTGATCGTGGAGGAGTACCAGCAGAAATCCCTTTACATTTTCCTCGCCGCCAACCAGAACGGCACCACCGTGAGCGAGCAGCTGCTCGAGGCCGGGGTCCAGATCGGCTGGAACACCCGCATCGTGCCCTTCGGGCCGGACATCTCCTCGGCGATCTTTGCGCTGGGCTTCGCCAACCGCGCGGCCATGGCCTTCGGCGGGGTGCAGCCCGGGGACTACCGCAAGATCCTGCTCTACAACAAAAACCGCATCTTCGCCTTCGTCAACGCCCTCGGCGACGTCAACGCCGAGTGGGCCGCGGCGGCCGCCGGCTGCGTCAACTGGGGCTTCCCGACCCTGGCCGACACCGACATCCCCGAAATTCTGCCCACCGGCATCTGCACCTACGAGCATGTCGTGGCCAACGTCAAGCACAAGGAGATGGCCCAGCGCTCCATCGAGGTGCGCGGCCTCAAGGTCCAGGTGTCCAAGATCGACATCCCGTGCGCCTTCGGTCCGGCCTTCGAGGGCGAGCGGGTGCGCGGCGCCGACCTCTTCTGCCAGATGGGCGGCGGCAAGACCCAGTGCACCGAGCTGGCCAAAATGGCCGAAATGAACGAGATCGAGGACGGCAAGGTCACCGTGATCGGCCCCGACATCCCCGACCTCAAGCAGGGCGACGTCCTGCCCCTGGGGATCTACATCCAGGTGGCCGGCCGCGAATTCCAGACGGACTTCGAGCCCATCCTGGAGCGCCAGACCCACCACCTGGTGAACTACATCCAGTACGTCATGCACATCGGCCAGCGCGACATCGCGTGGATCCGGGTAAGCAAGGCGGCGGTGGAGAAGGGCTTCACCCTCAAAGATCTCGGCGTCGTCCTGCATGCCAAGTTCCACCAGGACTTCTCCAAGATCGTCGACAAGGTCCAGGTCACGCTCTACACCAAGAAGGAGGACGTGGACAAACTGACCGCCCGGGCCCGCGGCGAGTACAAGCTGCGCGACGAGCGGGTCGACACCATGACCGACGAAAGCGAGGAGACTTTCTACTCCTGCACCCTGTGCCAGTCCTTCGCGCCCACCCACGTTTGCACCGTCAGCCCCGAACGCACCGGCCTCTGCGGCGCCTACAACTGGATGGACTGCAAGGCCTCATTTGAGATTAACCCCACCGGCCCCAACCAGCCCATCCCAAAGGGCGAATGCCTGGATCCCAAGCTGGGCCAGTGGAAGGGGGTCAATGAGTTCGTCACCAAGGCCTCCCGTGGCGCCGTCACCCATTACAACTTCTACTCGATGGTGATCGACCCCATGACCACCTGCGGCTGCTGCGAAGCCATCGCGGCGCTGCTGCCGGGCTGTAATGGGGTCATGACGGTCAACCGCGAGTACGCCGGCGAGACCCCCTGCGGCATGAAGTTCACCACCCTGGCCGGCGTCATGGGCGGCGGGGCTTCATCGCCGGGTTTTGTGGGGCATTCCAAGTACAACATCACCCAGCGCAAGTTCATCGTCGGCGACGGCGGGCTCCTGCGCATGGTCTGGATGCCCAAGATGCTCAAGGAGGAGATCAAGGACCGCATCATCGCCCGCGGCAAGGAAATGGGCGTTGAGAATCTCTACGACATGATCGCTGATGAGACCGTGGGCACCACGGAAGAGGAGATCATGCCCTTCCTCCAGGAAAAGGGCCATCCGGCCCTCACCATGGAGCCCATCGTCGGGTAATCTGTCCGACCGGTCAGACCAGGGCGGGCGCGTGCGCCCGCACTGGAATCCAGGGGGCGGCGGGCAACCCTGAAACGTGGCGTCCAATCAAAATCTTAAAAGGAGAACCCAATATGGCATTAACCGGTATTCAGATTTTTAAACTTCTGCCCAAGACCAACTGCAAGGAATGCGGGGTGCCCACATGCCTTGCCTTCGCCATGAACCTGGCATCGGGTAAAGCCAGCCTGGACGATTGCCCCTACGTTTCCGACGAGGCGCGCGAAAAGTTGGCGGAGGCTTCGGCCCCGCCGATTCTGCCGGTCACCATCGGCAAAGGGGTTCGGAAATTTCAGGTGGGCGCCGAGACAGTCATGTACCGCCACGAAAAAACCTTTTTCAACCCCACCGGACTGGGGGCCCTGGTGCCCTCGGATATCGCCCCGGACGCCCTGGCCACCAAGCTCAAGGGGTGGAACGCGCTGCAGTTCGAGCGCGTCGGGCTCAACCTGCGGCCGGAACTGGTCGCCCTCAAGGATGTCAACGGCGACAAGGCGGCCTTCGGCGCGGCCGCCAAGACGATTGCCGAGACCTCCGAGTTCAACCTGGTGTTGATGACCGACGACGTTGAGGTCATGAAGGCCGGCATCGAAGCCGCCGGCTTCAAGCAGCCGCTGATGTATGCCGCGACCGCCGCCAATATCGATGCCTACGCCGCGCTGGCCAAGGAAAACGGTCTGCCCCTGGCGGTCAAGGCCGATTCGGTCGAAGGCCTGCCGCCGCTGACCGAAAAGCTCGTGGGGATGGGCATCAAGACCATCGTGCTGGATCCCGGGTCCCGTGAAATCAAGACCGCCCTGGAAGACCAGGTGGCCATCCGGCGCGCGGCGCTCAAAAACGGCAACCGCGCCGTGGGCTTTCCGACGATCGCCTTCCCCTGCGAAATGGCCCAAAATCTCGACATGGAAACCCTGATCGCCAGTATGTTCATCGCCAAGTACGGCAGCATCGTGATCCTGTCGGATTTCACCGGCGAAAACCTCTTTCCGCTGCTGCTGGAGCGGCTCAACATCTTCACCGACCCCCAGCGCCCCATGACGGTCACCGAAGATATCTACCCGATCAACAACCCCGATGAAAATTCACCGGTGCTGGTCACCACCAACTTCGCCCTGACTTACTTTATCGTTTCCGGCGAGGTGGAAGGCAGCAAGGTCCCGGCCTGGCTGTTGATCAAGGACTCTGAAGGGCTTTCGGTCATGACCGCCTGGGCGGCCGGCAAGTTCAACGGAGACGAAGTCGGCATGTTCGTCAAAAAATGCGGCATCATGGACAAGGTCAAACACACCGAGCTGATCATCCCCGGCTATGCCGCCGCGATTGCCGGTGACGTCGAGGAAGAGCTGCCGGGGTGGACGATCACCGTCGGCCCGCGGGAAGCAGCCCATCTGCCCGCATTCCTGAAACAGAAGGTGTGATGCCCGTCTGGTGTGGGGCCGCGAGGCCCCGCACGGCCGGACGGCACGGCAAACCAAGCCCTTTTTCAGTACGCTTTTCAGTAGTATAACTTTACAACGAGGTAGGAGGAAATCTGTATGGCGGATAAACTTATCGATGTACTGCGGCCCAAAAAGGATGTCGGCGAATTCTGGGTCATCGGCGAGAGCTTGAATGTCATTGGGACCAAAATCGGCAAAGCCTTCAAGGAGCGGGACCCCAAGCCCATCCAGGAGGAGGCCCTTTTCCAGAAGTCCAAGGGCGTGGATATGATCGACATCAACCTCGGGCCGGCCAAGAAAGACGGCCATGAGCTGATGCCGTGGGTTGTGGAAGTGGTCCAGGAGGTGGTCGACGACGTCCCCCTGGTACTCGACACGTCCAACATCGATGCCATCGAGGCCGCCCTGCCCAAGTGCAAGATGCCCAAGATGATCAACTCCATCATGGTCCGGCAGGCGCGCTACGAGCGCATGGTGCCCATTGCAGCGAAGTACAACGCCGATTTCTGCGCCCTGATGTGGGGCCCCGAGGGCTTGCCGCGGGATGAAAACGAGCGCGCCGCCCTGCTGGTGGAACTGATGACGATCGCCAACGAGGCCGGCATCCCCAACGAGCAGATGTGGGTGGACGGCCTCGTGACCCCCGTCAACATCCAGCAGCCCCAGGCCATCAGCCTGATGAACTTCATGGACATGCTGCAGGAGATCATGCCCGGCGCCATGAGCACCTGCGGGGTCTCCAACATCTCCAGCGGCATTCCGGATCATCTGCGCCACGTCATGAACGTCACCTTCACGGTCATGCTCAACATCCACGGCATGCAGTCCTTTATCGCCGATTGCAAGGACGAGATCACCATGGGCCTGGCCCACGGCAAGCGCCCGGATATTTTCGAGGCCATCCAGGCCACCATGGACGGCAATGCGCCGGACCTCAAAAGCGTTTCGGATGAGATTCGCAACTACGTAAAGTCCTGCAAGGTCATTCTGGGGGAAACCCTGTTTTCCGACTCCTGGCTCCACGTGTAATCCCGGCCGGAGACCCTTCCAAAGCCTCTCCCGCATGCGGGCGGGGCTTTTTTCATTGCTGGCGTTGATTTTACCTTCAGGCGCCGTTTTTACGGTTGCGGCCGCCACCGGTTTGCAGCCGGGGTGATGGCCCGCCGGGGGGCCGTCCAGCCGCGGGGCTAAGCCCCCGAGAGGAAAAAGCATGGCACGCATCGATGATTATCGGCACGCACGCGAGATTGCAGTCGAGGCCCTCTCCCGGGAAACCCTGACCGCCATCAGTCGGCGTTCGGGCTTTGAGACGGACGGCGCAGCGGCCGAGGCACTGGTGGTCCCTTTTCTCGACCGGCGCTACCGCCTGGATTATCCCGGCTTGCGCTTCACCGACCTGTCCCGGGCCGAGGCCGAGGTGCCGCTCCAGGAACAGGTGCTGATCCTGCACTACCTTCGGGGCGCGGAAGCCGGCTTGCCGTCCCAGGACTGGGTGGCCTACCGCGAAATTGCGGGGGCTTCCTTTTATTTCAGCGCCTTTGTAAAGCGGGCGATCGAGCCCCTCAAGAAGGTCTTCGGTCAGAATGCCGCAGCCTTTCGCAAGGCCGCGGCAGCTTTGGGGGGGCAGCCGATAGCGGCCGGGGACGCGGGTTTCGAGTTGCGGGTTTTCCCGCAGGTGGCCGTGCAGTTCATTTTATGGGAGGGGGATGAGGAGTTCGGGGCGGAGGCCAATATTCTCTTCAACCCGGGGATCGAGGGGCGGCTGTCGCCCGAGGACATCGCCTGGCTGGCCGGCATGGTGGTCTACCGCATGATCGCGCTCTCGCGCTGAAAGCGATGCCGATGGGCAGGCGTTTTTTTAGGCCCTGAAGCGGCGGGCGCTTTCAAAAAGGCGTGTCCGGGGCCGGCCGCTTCTCCTATACGAGCGCCTTCGGTCTTTGCCGCGGCAGCCCTGCGTGGCGGCCCAAATGATCTTGAAAAGGCGGGAGTGCTTTGATAATCTGCGAAATCGATTGTTCAAACCGGGCGGCGCCTGTTTTCCCGCGCAGATGCCGTCGCGGTCTGCCCGTCATGCGGCCTGACGGCCCGATGCAGGCGCCGCGCCCCCAGATAAAGACAGGTTCATGAAAATTCAATCCCAAGCCCTTGAAGTCAACCTGGCCAGCTATCACGTCGAGGTCGAGATCGACCCGCGCTATGCCCCGCTGCAGGCGGTCATGTCCAAATACTTCGGCCTGATGGAAGGGGTTACGGTTTTTTTAAAGGAGCTCTCACATCCTTACAAGAACTGGCAGTTCATCGTCAGTGAGGCCCGGGTCTACACGCTGGATTATTTTCACCTGATCAACCGGCACGATCAGGGGGATGTCGCCGCCCGGCTGTATGTCGAGATTTTCCTCGAGGCCATTGGCGCCAGCCGGGATCGGGAAGTCAAGGCCGACGCCGTCGACAACCTGCTGCTCTTTCTTCTCAAGATTGTCAATGACGCCGGTACCGGTCTTGGGAAATTCCTGCCGGTCTTTTTTGATGCCTGCCGGTGGCTGACGGCGCTGCCCGAGGAAGATTTCAGGCTGGTGGCGATGAGCTACTACCAACTGCCCAAAATCGCCCGGGCCTTTCGCGCGCAAGGCAAATCGCTGACGCCGGACTGCGCGGATCTCAACCGCCTTCTGACCCAATACTATCGGTACACGTTTTCCTATTTTCTGACGGCCGATGATCCGCAGCAGTGGTTTGAAAACGAAACCGATGAAATCACAGACCGGCCGGCCCTGGCCGATATTTTCAGTGGGATCTCGCACGCCCGGCTAACGCAGCTGGAAAACGAGCTGGGGCAAATCGTCCAAGACTATTCAGCCGAATCGGGCGATGTGCTCGACCGCCTGCTGGCGCTGCCGACCTATGAGATGTTTGTCAAGGTCTACCGCGAAGTTCCCCAGAAACTGCTCGGGGCCGGTGGCCCCAGCGGCCGCTGCAACCACTGTAAGCTGCTGTTTCTGTTTCACATCATGAACATGTCCGGTCTGGTCATGATCCATGAGGAAACCC
>JBAPYE010000154.1:0-2481 GCA_049284575.1 Desulfobacterales bacterium | reverse complement strand
GAGGTTGACGCCATTGCCGTGCCGGGCGCTTCGCAGTTGGCGGCGACGTTGCTGCGGGCACTGCTCCTGCCGGTGTTCCAGCCCGAGGTCAATCCGTTGCTCTGTCTGTGGTTGGTCCGGCGTCGACGGGCGAAGATCCGCCGACGGCTCGCCGGGCTGCAGGCCATGGCCGGCACCGCTGCCGGGCAGTGCCTGAACAAGGTGCGCCGCGCTCTGGAGGTTCTGCTTCAAATCCAGATCTGGAACCAGTGGCCCTATGGTTTTGCCACGTTTTTTACCCTGGTGCTGCGCTGGTTGATGGTCGACTATCGGGGGGCATCCCATGCCGCGTTCCTGGCCCGCATCAGCCGGGGGGGCAACAACGTCACGATCGACATCGAGCGGTGCTTCCGCGATCTGGCCGGACACGTCAGAAACGACCCGGAACTGTTGGCGCTCTTTCGGACCCACGATCCCGAAGCGGTTTTGCGGCTGCTGCCGGTGCGGTTCAGAGCCAAGCTGGTTCGGTTTCTGGCCCTTTACGGCTGCCGTTCGCGACACCGAACCCTTTATATCAAGCGCTGGGCGGAAGCCCCGCAGGAGGTCATCGGTATTCTGCAAGCACTGGCGCGACGGCAGACCACCACCGCTTGGGTTGCGGAGCGAACCGCAGCGACCGACGGCGATTCGGTCGACAGCAGCGATCTTATGGGCGAGCACAGTCTGCTGTTGACTGTCCTGCGGGTGATGACCCGAAAATTCCTGGACCTGCGGGAGGACCTGCGCTTTTTGCTGGATGAGGCGCTGTTCGAGATCCGAAAAGCGCTTCTGGAGGTGGGTGGCCATACCGGCCTGGGCGATGAGGTCCTGTTCCTCGAGTTGGCGGAGCTGGAACAGCTCGCGGCCGGCGAAACGTCTCTGGAAGACATGCGCAGACTGGCCGGGACGCGGCACCGTCGCTTCCTGCAGGGCGGTTCCGCGAGTTCGTTTCTCGTGGACGGCCGGCCGACAGAGACGTTCACCACCGGCGTCGATGCTATCCGGGGCATCGGCACCAGTGCCGGACAGGCCAGCGGGCCGGCCCGTATCGTCCAAGATCCGTCGAGGGCCGACATTCATCCCGGTGACATCCTGGTGGCCGCGAACACCGATCCCGGCTGGACACCCATACTGAGCCTGGCGGGCGGGTTGGTGGTCGAAGAGGGGGGGCTCCTGAATCACTGTTCGATCGTCGCCCGCGAACTGCGCATTCCGGCCGTAGTGGGGGTTCGCAATGCCACCCGCAGGATCCCGGAAGGCGCCCGAATCGTCATTGACGGCGGCCAGGGTCTGGTGCGGATCGAGGACGACCACCGGGCAAGCGCCAAAGCGTGATCGGCATCCTGCCGGTCATGATCTGCATCTATATAAGGCTAATTTTTCTTGATGCCGACAAATTTATTAAAAACAGTAGATTAACTTAAATGTTTATTTGCTGTATTTAATCAGAATCTTCGACCTGAATTCCATATGAAAAGAACGACTGGATTCAAGGACAAAGATTTTAAAGTCAAGCTGGGTTCAATCGTAGACTGCGACACGCGACGTTATTACGCCTAGAACCGTTTCAGCTATCTGATAGAAAAACTTAACGCCGTTTCGGCTCCAGGCCGATGATTCGATTTCAAACTTCGGTTTGAGAGCATACCTGCGGCCTATCTCTTTATTTTTCTTTCCTGTTTCCGATTGATTTGATGTGGTTTGGTACACGGCTTTACGCCCGACTGGAGAAAACTTTGACGGCTGAAAACTAACGACGTTCCCAATGGGGGACCCGACCCGTCTGCGCCCAGGCCTCACGCGACAGGCGGCCGATGTCCTCCCAGTGCCCGTTTTCAATCCAGACGGCAATCAGCTGCGCCGTATCCGGGTAGCCCGCCGGTGCGTTCGGCGGCAGCTCCAGCCACAATTGAACGGCTTTGCGGTCCAAGCATTTCATGACCCTTGCCAGTTGAAGCTTCTCCAAAGCCAGCGCATTGGAAAGCTGTTCAAACTGGCCCTTAAGGGGTTTGACCAACAGTTTCTTGCCGAGCTGCAGGGCTTCGCCGGCCAGCTCGAAGCCCGCCCCGCAGATCACCCCGTTGCAGTCCTCCAGGTCCTGTAGAAAACCGCTGCGCGAATAAGGACGCAGGTGCAGGTGAACCTTGTCGACCGGGGATTTGAGTTCGGCGATGCCGTAGATGAAAAAGCGGTGGCTGGTGAAGGGAGCCAGCAACGCCTGGACCTCGGACGGGTGATCGAAGGGCAGGTAAACTAGCACCTTGTCGGCCTCGGCCGGTCGTGTGCCGTCGAGATGTCCTGGAATGACGGGGGGTAGGATCGGCTGGCCGAAGTGGTGCCAGTGGAGTCCGACGGGATGGTCCGCAGGAGCAAACGCCTGCAGCAGCCGGCGCGTGAAAGGGTTGGCGCCGGCGATCGGGATGTCGAAGCAGAAGGCGTACTGGTGTCCGAAGCCGATGCACG
>JBAPYE010000153.1:0-1673 GCA_049284575.1 Desulfobacterales bacterium | reverse complement strand
CCGTCGTGTAGAGGCGCCTGAGGACCAGGTCCTCCACCATGGTGTCGGGAATGTCCAGGTCCTGCAGGCTGTCCGGGGCCTTGGGCAAAAACACCGGTGCGTGTGGGTTCGCTTTCTGGTTATCGACTGACATGGTTCCTCGACCGTTTTATTGGGGGAGAGCCGCGGGCGCAGACCGACTGCGAGCGCCGGCGGCACGGGTCCAGATCTGTTTCAGGCCGGCGGCATTTTTGGGGTTCGCGATCTCACCGCGGCGGGGGGCCCTGGTAGTCGTATTTGAAAGGCCACCGTGCCATGGTATCGGGGTCGCCCAGGGGGCGGCTGAACGTCGCCTGGGCGGGGTTTGCCACCAGCTTCGTCCCGGCCTCATCGGCATTGCCCCCGATCAAGGTGAAGGGCAGCGTTACGACGAACACGCACGCACCGGCAATCATGGTGAGAAAGGAGGTGGGCCTGACCACAAGGAAATCACCCACGATCTCCATCGCGGATGGCGCCGCAAAAGGCGAGGAAACCGTAATCGCGAGAAAAATGAGGGCGAAAAACAGAATGACCGATTTTTTCCTGTGCAGGTCTTTCACTTGCATTCTCCTTTTGCCAACCGTTCGTTCCATGAGGCCTGACAAAGCCGATGTCCTTTTGCGGCCGCCCCGGTCCGCCGCCTGTGGTCTGCGCACGGGCGGGAATGGGGCGGGAAACAACTCAGCCCTGCTCAAAGAGGTCCGAATAGGGCGCGAGGTCCCGGCCGAGGATGATGCTGATCTCCGCGTGCCCGTCCCGTATCTCGCCAACTTCCTGCAGGGACTGCAGCCCGGGCAGCTCCTGGGACAAGCGCCAGGCATCCCGCAGATAACCACTGGTGTAGGTGATGCTGGTTTCATCATGGTGGAAGTGGCGCGCGTTGGAGAGGTACATCGGAATGAAGCCCTTGCCCCTCAAATAGTCCCCCACCTGCCTGGCCATGTGGCGCACGCCGTTGCCGTTGGAGACCTCGATTTTGATCCGGGGGGCCGGCCGGCCGCCGTCCTTGGCGGGTTCCAGGCGCGCCAGTTCCATGGCCTGCAGCTCGTCGAGAACCTTCGAGCGGTCCGCTTCCAGATCTTTGCGGGCCGCCGCGCGTTCCTCGTCCGGGCTCGCGATCCGCGTCAGGGCAACGGTGTGGATCGGTGGCTCTTCCGTTTCACCCGCCGAATCGCCGGTCTGCTTGGCCTGCCATTCCCGATCGATTTTGACGATCAGGTCTTCGATGGCCCCGGCCGGGATGGTGGAAAAGCCGTCGCGGCCCTGACGTGCGGTCTGCCACCGTTCCGGGGGTGCTGTTTTTGTTTCGGGCGGCGCTTGGCGATCTGCATGGATTCGCGCAAGGTTGCGGGCGGCCGTAAGGCCTTTTCCGGTGTCGGCATCGGCCGGCTTCAAAAGGGCCGCCTTGGCGAAGTGATCGCCCGCCTTTTGGTAAAGGCCGTCCCGAAAGTACAGGCGGGCGAGGTTCTGGTGCGCGCTGGCCTCGTCGCCGCTGGCCTTGAAGGCCTCAAAGGCCGCCTCGTAATCGCCGCTGCGGACCAGGGCCAGGCCCAGGTTGTTGCGGTAGCGCCGGTTTTCGCCGTTCAGGGCCACCGCCTTTTGAAAGCATGCGCCGGCCAGATCCGGCCGGTCCTGGAGCAGGTAGGAGTATC
>JBAPYE010000152.1:0-3081 GCA_049284575.1 Desulfobacterales bacterium | reverse complement strand
GATCACCGTTGTGCGCGGAGAAGCCATGGCTTACATGGCCGAACACCTGAAGCCGGGGCGGCCGGGGCCGGAATGGATCGTCCCGGCCATTCCGGTGCACGTGGCTTATGACTGGATCACCCGCCGCCTGGCGGCCGAGGGGTTTCAACCGGCACCCCTGGCGGTGCCCGAAGTGGTGGTTGAACGTCTGCCCAACGTCTTTCGCGGCGAGGCCGGTGCGATCTATGCCAGCAACGCCGATTTCCTTTGCCCGGACAACTGCCCCGAGTCCGAGGCCATCTGCACCCACACCGGCAAACCGCGGCCCTGCAACCTCTATGAAAAACTGGGGGCGGTCGCGGCGCCCCCGTTTTGCGCCATCGTGGTGCGCAGCCTGCAGCTCGCCCCCGGCGTCGGCGGCTATCGCCCGGAAACCCTGTTTCAAACCCTGGCGGCGGTCCAACGGGTCGCAGGTCCAGTGCTGTTGAGCACCGCCTGCCGCTGCCACGGGGTCATGCACGCCTTTACGGTTCGCGCCGCCGGTTGATCATCGCCTGTGGCGGCCGACCCGGCGCTGGGGTTCGCAACCATCCGGCAGACGCAAATTCTATGAAAAAACCGTCATTCGACATCGACCGCTTCATGACGATCCTGGGGGAGCAATACCGCAGCTGGGATGCGCCCGTGATCACGCTGATGGCCAACCGCGGCGCCGGCCCCTTTGAAATCCTGATATCGACCCTGCTGTCGCTGCGCACCAAGGACGCCGTCACCGGCCAGGCGGCCGCACGCCTGCTGGCCGTGGCCGCCACGCCGGGAGAGATGCTGGCCCTCGACGAGGCGCAATTGCGCGAATTGATCTACCCCGTCGGGTTTTACGCCACCAAGGCCCGGCGGATCCTGGAGATCTGCCGGATCCTGCTGGCGCAATACGGCGGCCGGGTGCCGGACACCATCGAGGCCCTCACCGAGCTTCCCGGCGTGGGGCGTAAAACTGCCAACCTGGTGCTGGTCGAGGGCTTCGGCAAGGAGGCCATCTGCGTGGACACCCACGTGCATCGCATCAGCAACCGCGTCGGCTACGTGCGCACCAAATCCCCCGACAAGACCGAAGCCGCCCTGCGCCGCAAGCTGCCGCGCCGGCACTGGGTCAGGTACAACGAAATCCTGGTGGCCTTCGGGCAGACCATCTGCCGCCCGGTCTCCCCGCTGTGCAGTCAGTGTCCGGTAGCCGCGCTGTGCCCCCGCATCGGCGTGGCCAAATCCCGCTGAAGCGGCGGTTTGACGCTTGTCGAAACCGGCCGAGAGCCCCGATGCTTTAGACGTCTTGCAATGGATGAAAGGGCTGTATCATGAGCCGCAAGATCACACTGATTTCCTGGAACGTCAACGGCCTGCGGGCCATCCTGACCAAGGCCTTCATGCAAAACTTCCGGTTGCTGGACGCCGACGTGGTGGCCCTCCAGGAAACCAAGCTTCAGGAACCCCAACTGACCGACGAGATGAAAAACATCGATGGCTATCGTTCCCACTGGTCTTTTTGCACCGCCAAGAAAGGCTACAGCGGGGTCGCGACCTACACCCGTCTCGAGCCGCAAACGGTGCGCGGCGGCATCGGCATCCCGGCCTACGATGACGAGGGCCGGATCCTGGAGATGGATTTCGGCAATTTCGTCTTTTTCAACATCTACTTCCCCAACGGCGGGATGGGGCCTGATCGCCTGCAGTACAAGCTGGACTTCTACCGCGACTTTTTCACATACACCGACGGGCTGCGCGGGCAGGGGCGCAGCCTGATCATCACCGGCGACTACAACACCGCCCACAACGAAATCGACCTCAAAAACCCCAAGGCCAACGAAAACACCTCGGGCTTTCTGCGGGTCGAGCGCGACTGGATCGACGAGATCGTGGCCCGCGGCTACGTGGACACCTTCCGCCACTTTCACCCGGAGACGGTCCAGTACTCGTGGTGGACCTACCGTTTTCAGGCCCGCTCACGCAACGCCGGATGGCGGATCGACTATTTCTTCGTCACCCGGGACATTATCGACAAGGGGTGGATCCGAGAGGCGTTCATCGCGGATGGGATATTAGGCTCGGACCATTGTCCCATCGGCTTGACGCTGGAGATTTGATGGGAGGCCGTTTCGGGCAGGCAGGGAGTCGACCTGCCCGCTCTTAATGCCTTTGCAATTGCGGTGCAGAATGCTATAGATGATGGGCCGTTACAGAGCGCCGTGAATTCTTTTGGCTGCATCCCGCAGCTCACGCGCCCAATGAAATGCCCGGGTGGCGGAACAGGTAGACGCAAGGGACTTAAAATCCCTCGGCACTTAGTGCTGTACGAGTTCAATTCTCGTCCCGGGCACCAAAAAATTCAATACTTTATAACTGAAGGATATAAATCTTTTTGTCCGCTTTGGCCGAATCTGCATTATTTGTCCCACCTCTGCCCCACCTTTGCAAAAAAGCCTTTAGATTTTGGCCTCAATTCAAATGCTCCCATAAAGGGAGCTGTTGAACATATCCTCGGAACACTCTGACAGACAAATTAAACGAGTACACCACCCCCCGGGGGGATACCCCCCCGTACACCCCTCCAAGGCCAGACGACCTGGCCGCCTATTATCTATTTCGCGCGCGCAATTTTTCGCGAAATTCCCGGGTGCGTGTTCGATCGGCACTTAATCCGAGACCGGGTTACCCAATGAACCGCCGGAATTGTCGTTCACAGAGCACAGCACATTCCCATGATGGTCCACCGGGAAGCCTTAAGGCTTCCCGGGTGGCAAATCCTGCAACGGGTTCCAGTGAAGGGGGTCCGGGTTCAGGGGTCCTGGATACCGGTTAAAGTGGTTCAGGAGGGGGTCCGGGGCGTAGCTCTGGGTGACCTGATCGGGCTGGCAAATAGCGCCCCGGCGCTCACCTCATCTATCACCTATCACCATCACCGAGAGCTTCATGCCGGCATGGTTTCCATTTCAAGTTCATGATTGACAGCGATACACCCGATCACACTCTGAGCCGCCGGACATTTATGAATATAGTTGTTGAAACATTTCACAGCCACCTCCCGCTGGTCATCTGGCAGTTTCAGCT
>JBAPYE010000151.1:0-6573 GCA_049284575.1 Desulfobacterales bacterium | reverse complement strand
GATGCAGTCATCGATGGCGGACAGCACATCCTCCGCGCGGGCTTCGATGCGATGGTGCCGCGTTGCGAAGTGCTCGGCCACGCGGTCGGAGTAGCGAAACTCGTTGCCCTCCTCGCCGTTGACGGCGTCGAAACCGATGGAAAACGTCGTGAGGTCCGTCTGCCCCAGTTCGGCCAGGAGTCCCACAACAAGGCTGGAGTCCAGCCCGCCGGAGAGCAGCACCCCCACGGGCACATCGGCTGTAAGCCGCCGCTTGACGGCCTGTCGCAGCGCCTGCCGGACGCGTGCTTTCCATTCCGCCAGGTCGTAGCCGCGCTCCTCCGGGCGGGGGCCGAAATCCAGCGTCCAGTAGGATTCCTTTTCGATTTCGCCGCGGGGGTCGATGGTCATGGTCTCGCCCGGCGGCAGTTTCCGAACGGTTCTGAGGATCGTGCGGGGGGCGGGGACCACCGAGTGAAACGTCATGTAGTGGTGCAGGGCCACCGGGTCGATCGCGCTCTTCACACCCCCGCCGGCGATCAGCGCGGGCAGGGAGGAGGCGAACCGCAATTCATCGGTGTTCTGCAGATAGTAAAGCGGCTTGATGCCCAGGCGGTCGCGCGCCAGAAAAAGTCGGCCGCTGTCGCGCTCGTAGATGGCGAAGGCGAACATGCCGTTCAAGCGTCGCACACAGTCGCGCCCCCAGGCGTGAAAGGCCTTGAGGATCACTTCGGTGTCGCCGGTCGAAAAGAACCGGTAGCCCTTGGCTTCCAGCGACCGGCGCAGGGCCTCATAGTTGTAGACGGCGCCGTTGAAGATGATGCTCAGGCCCAGCTGATTGTCGATCATGGGCTGTTGGGCCCGCTCGCTCAGATCGATGATCTTGAGGCGCCGGTGCCCGAGGGCGACGGCCCCCTGAACGAAAATTCCCTGGGCATCCGGGCCGCGCATCTGCAGGGCGTCGGTCATCTTCTCCACGCACCGCGCAGACGAGTCGTTACCGTTGAATTTCATCTGGCCGCATATGCCACACATGAATTGGGTATTTGTCCTTTCCGTCTTGGCTTGTCACACGCCGGCGCGTGGGGGCGCCTCTCGCGGCGTCCCCCACGGGTGCACTGCATCCTGCGGTGGCTCCAGGGTGTTTTGATTAAAACGCGCCGCGCGCGGTCTGCGCGGCGCAACCTGTACGTGGGCCTTTTGCGGGCCGGTCACGATTTGAACTTGGCGGCCGCCTCCTCGAGGGCCGATTTCATCTCATTCATGGCCGTTTCCACCCCGGCTTTCAGTTCTTCAAAGGCATTTTCACCGGCGTTTTTCAGGTCGCCCAGTTTGTTCTCAGCAGCCGCCTTACGATCCTGGAGTTTATCGATGCTGCGCTCGATTTCAATCCGGACTTTGGCGTCGCCCTGTTTGGCCTGCGCTTTGAGCTGTTGAATTTTGGCGGTGATTTCCTCGAGTTTGGCCTCTGCCAGTTGCTGGTATTCATCGCGTGATGTCATGGTGGGTCTCCTTTCCTTCGTTTTTCGGCTCCAAGCCGGTTTGAACAGTTCAGCCTCGACGATGTTCACGATGGTGCTGCCATTCGAGGTCGATTTGGAAATAAAATGGTGTGCGCCGCACGCCAGCGCCGCCTCGCGGTATTCCGGCAGATCGTAGCTGGTCAGCACCACGATAACCCCATCGGGGTGCACCCGGCGCATGCGCTGCAGCAGATCGAGAACTCGACAGCCGCGGATATCGATGTCGGTAAAGATCAACCCCGGGCGGTGGCGTTTCAGCTTGCGGAGCGCATCCTCGCGGTCGATCGCTTCAATTACGGGTATCCCCGGGCAATGCCGCGCAATAACTTCCCTGACCATGCGTCGGAAGACCCGGTGGCTGTCGACCAGCAATATCCCCCGGTGAGCGCTCATGTGTCACGACCTTCGATGGCGGCCGGCAGCCTGCAGGCGCAAAAGATTTCGGCCAAGTCCGTCATGGGGGGCGTCGATCGCCCGGTTTGCCGAAAAGGGTGCTGCAGAGCGCGTCAGCCTCATTGCGCCGCCCGGTGCGGCTGCCGCCAGATTTCGTGAATGTCAGCCGGGTTTTGGGGACGCACTCACGGAAAAGATATCGCATGCGGCGGGCGGCTTAAATATGGTCTTCGACCCATTTGGCTGCGGCCCGGGCGGTAATTTGGGTTGTCCCGCCACCACCTCAGCCTTTTGCGGAAGGCACCGCGGCAGAAGATTTTGCAGGGCAGGGAAGCAGCGGGGTTTTTGCGAAAGGGGGCAAAACCGGCAGGTCAATCAGGTCGGTTGCGGCCCGCCGGCTTTTCCCCGCCGGCGGAATGTGCTATGGCCGGGGAAACGGCCGCCGGCCGTGCCGAGGCCCACTGCCGGGGGCGTGCAGGCAATCGCGCTACAGGCCGTTTGCGGGGGAACGCCGCCCGGGGCTGGTCCCGGTCTTCCCGGCAGCTTTTGGCCCAAGACTACAACCAACGGATGACGCCATGCCCGAAGCCCCCCTCATCACCGTTTGCAACGCCCTGCTGGACCCGGTTGTGGTGGTCGCACCCGCCGGGGGCATCGTGGCGGCCAACCCGGCGCTTTGCGATCTGCTGGAATTTGGTGCTGCAGAAGTCCAGGGCCGCGATATCAGTACCCTGATGGCCGCCCATCGCCGCCGCGAACAGGCCCTGCAGTTGCAACAATGCCTGCGGGGCGCCAAAATCATCGCGGTTCACTCGGAACTGCAGACCCGGAGCGGGCACCTGATACCGGTTCTGCAGACCCTCTCCTTTTTTGGCGCCCGCGCCGGGTCTGAGCCCCGGGTGGTCTGGGCCTTCAAAAAATTTACGGCACAGGACCCCTCTCTCGAGCGCCTGAACCTCATTCTGGAGAGCAGGGTCTCCCGGGACACCGCCTTGGAGCGGACCGTCACGGCGCTGCAAGCCGAAGTCACCGAGCGCCGCGGCGTGGAGAAGGCGTTTCGCAGGTCGCGCAGTCAGCTGCGTCTGTTGAGCCAGAAGACCCTGGAGCTCCTGGAGAACGACCGCCAGGTAATCGCCAAGGAGCTGCATGACAGCATCGGCGCCAGCCTGGCGGCCATCAAATTCTCCCTGGAAGGCTGGCTGGAAGTATACGGCGAGCGTCTGCCGTCGCCCGAAATCCCCTTCGAGCGCATCATCGCCCACATCGTTGAGACCATCAAGGAGACCAAGCGCATATCCGCCAACCTGCGCCCGTCAACCCTGGACGACCTGGGGCTGCTGGCCACGGCCAAATGGTTTTGCCGGAATCTTTCCGGGCTTTACGGCGGAATCCGCATTACGCCTTGCTTTGAGGTCGGGGAAGGGGAGATCCCGGAGGCGCTTAAAATCGTCCTATACCGCGTCATGCAGGAGGCCCTCAGCAATGCCGCCAAACACAGCGGGGCTGAAGAAATCCAGGTGGCCCTGAGCCTTGGGAACGGATACCTGGAAATGACCATCAGTGACGACGGCAGCGGGTTTGATTTGGAGCGGGTCATAGGGGCCGGGGACACCCTGAGCGGATTCGGCATCAACAGCATGCGCGAGCGCATCGAACTCTGCAACGGCCGCTTTGAGATCCGCTCCCGCGTGGGGCAAGGGACCCGCGTTCGGGTGCGGCTGCCGGTGGGCTCCGGTAATGATGAGGATCCCGTGTGATGCGCGCCGCCCGTCGGGGGCTGCGGTTGGCAAGGGGCGGGGGGCGGGTTTGCGGAGGCGGGGATGATTGTTCAGACGGGCTTGGCGCTCACCAGGCCTTTTTCGATGGCATACGCCGTCAGTGCCGAGGCATTGTGCAAATCCGTTTTCTTCATGATGTTGGCCCGGTGTTTCTCGACGGTTTTGACGCTTATGCTCAGGAACGCGGCGATTTCCTTGTTGGTGTGACCTTCGGCCAGCAGTTTCAGGACTTCACGTTCACGCTGGGTGATCGTGTCCCAGTCGGTCTTTTCCTTGAGGCGTTTGCGGCCTTCGAGGTATCCCTCCATGACGCTGTCGGCAATGCCCGGGCTGATGTAGGTTTTGCCGGCCAGGACGCTGTCGATGGCCATCATCAGCTCCCTGCGACTGGCATCCTTGATACAGTAGCCGTTTGCCCCGGCATCGAAAGCCTCCAGCACGTATTGGTCGGATTCGTGAATCGTAAGCGCCAGGATGATGACCTCCGGAAATTGGCGTTTGACGTCTTTCATCACGCTGATGCCGCTTAGGCGCGGCATGGAAAGATCCAGCAGCAGCAGCTTCGGTCGCAGGCGCTGCACCAGACGAATCGCCTCCAGTCCGTCACTGGCTTCCCCCACCAGGTCCAGATCGCTCCGCACGGCGAGCATCGCTTTGAGGCCCTCGCGAAACAGCTGGTGATCTTCAGCGATGACGACGGTTGATTTTTTTGCCATAGCGTCGGCCTTCCCCCGAGTGGGCGCTTGTCGCGTTTCCTGCGGCGTCGCGAACGCCGGACGCCTGCGGATAGGGGGCTGCCGGAAATGGGGCCGGCGCCTTGCCGCGACAGATCGGTGCATTTGCGGTCCAAAGGGTATGCCAATCCCCCGGGCTTGTAAATGGGCAATTTTGGGGTTTCTCCATAATAGCCGCGGCGTAGCGCCTTCTGAACGGGCGCGATGCCACGGATCTCAACCGGTCCGCAGAATACAGGATCTCGCGGCCGCAACTGGGGCCTTGATGGCATTTCAACCCGCCCGGTGACGGGGTATTATAGTAAGGATATGTTCTTTAAACCTTTTGGGAAGCGGAGGTGTAAACGCCGATGGCGCTGTTGACAGAGTGGATGTCGATTACGGTTTGGAACAACCCTTTAAAGGCCTATCTATTCGCCCTGGCGGGCACTGCCGGCGTGATGGTGGTGCTGTGGCTGGTGCGGCGGGCGATGATTCATTACTTCACCCGGCGCACCCGCGAAAGCGACCACGAAGGCTACGGTTTCATGCTGGCGGTAGCCGAGCGAACCCTATTTCCGCTCATATTGGTGGTTTCACTGTATGCCGGCAAAGGGTTCCTGAGGTTTCCCTCCGGCGTAATCCTATGGATCGAAAGCGGGGCAGTGGCGGCGGTGGTGCTCCAGGCGGCCATCTGGGCCAACGCCTTGGTGACGTTCTGGTTCGACCGCTACCAGCGGCATTACCGCAACCTGGATGCCGCCCGGGTTACCACCGTGCGGGCGATCAGCATGGGCGCCCGCCTGCTGCTGGTCGTGATTGCCGGGATCCTGATTCTGGACAATCTTCCCGGTGTTGAAATTACGGCCCTGGTGGCTGGCCTGGGAATCGGCGGTGTCGCCATCGCCCTGGCCGTTCAGAGCATCCTGTCGGATCTTTTTGCCTCTCTGTCTATAATTCTGGACAAACCCTTCGTTCTCGGAGACTTCATCATCGTCGACACCCACATGGGGTCGGTGGAGTATATCGGCCTGAAAACCACCCGCGTTCGCAGTCTTTCAGGCGAGCAGCTCGTTTTTGCCAACAGCGACCTGCTTCAGAGCCGCATCCGCAACTTCAAACGGATGGCCGAACGGCGGGTGGTTTTTGAGGTCGGCGTGACCTATCAGACCCCTTACGAGGAGCTGGCGGCAATTCCCGGCTGGATCGAAGAGATCGTGACGTGTCAGAAGCCGGTGCGCTTCGACCGGGCCCATTTTCAGGGTTTCGGTGATTACGCGCTGCGCTTTGAAGTCGTCTATTATGTGCTGGATCCGGACTACAACCGCTACATGGACATCCAGCAGGCCATCAATCTCGGGATCTACCGGAAGTTCCAGGAGCAAGGGGTCGCGTTTGCCTATCCGACCCACACCATCAACTTTCCCGACAGCGATCGGGTTGAAGAGCGCGACGCGCAGCGGCGCGTCAGCGCTGGGCGCACGCCCATGCGGCGCATCTTTCAGGAGGGATAGACGCACCGGAGTGACCCCGCCATAGGGCTCCAAGGAGGCTTCCCCCCTTGTCTGCTGTTATGGGCGCCTTTTACGGCCCGGAAAAAAACGACTGGAGGGTGAGCGGATGAAATTTCCCTGGCAGTTGGCCACCGATCAAAGGAACTGTTACAGCGTCGGGGGGCGAGTCATCCCCTGTGCGGGCACCGGCCAGGATGCGGAAGATAAGCCCCCTGGCCCTGATCCCGCCAATCGATTCGAGATTCAAGACGCCACGGTTATCGACAGATCATCGCGGCTTTGCTGGTGTCGGGATGCCAACCGGTTTGATTTCCCGTTCGCCTGGGAGGCGGCGGCGGATCTTGTCGAGGAGATGAATCGTTCTGCTGCGGAGGGGCGCCGCGACTGGCGGCTGCCCTCGCGACGGGAGATGTTTGGACTCCTCAGCCATCAACGTGCCAACCCCGCGCTTGCCCAAGGGCACCCATTTCTCAACGTATTTCCCGGTTATTATTGGACCGCCACGACGTGCGCACGACTTCCCGCAGAAGCCTGGTATGTTCATCTGGGAGGCGCCCGCCTTTATCGGGGCATGAAAAGCGGCGCCTGTCTGGTATGGCCGGTGGCCGGCTCCCGTCGGGTTAACGGTGTGAGCGATCCGCGCTTCCGGATAAATGATGGCATCCTCCAGGAC
>JBAPYE010000150.1:0-4456 GCA_049284575.1 Desulfobacterales bacterium | reverse complement strand
CTGCATCAGCTTTTGGATTTCTTGATGATAATTCAAGTACCGCCCAAGGGTCTGATCGTTTTTGCCGTACTTGGGAATCGTCCTTAGGATTTCCTCGAAACGCTCCTCGGCTTCCCGTTCCTCCCGGATGTCCACGATGCCGTCGGTGATGATGTCAACCAGCCGGTCGGCGTAGATAATGATGCGCTCTTCGAGACGGTGAAGGGTATAATCCTTGACCGGCAGACCCAGGTCGACCGCTTCTCCGGCACTGAGGCCGCCGCGGATATGCTTCTCCATCACCGCCGTGATGGACGCGGGCAGTCCCAGGGCCGCACCCATTTCGGCACCGATCTTGCCGTGCTCGATCTCGTGGGTCTTGGCCTTGCCCAGGTCGTGGAACAACGCCCCACGGCCGACCAGTTCGAAGTCAAGCGGTTGGTCGATCCTGCCGGCAATTTTCAAAGCCTTCTCCGCCACCTTGAGGCTGTGGGCGATGTCCGGCTCGGAGACACCGGCGCGGCGCAGCAGATCGATGTCGGCATCGTCGATGCGACAGGTGGCCGAAGACCGCGCATTCACCACCGGCCGGCCGCCATCCGTCCATGCCTTGAGGTCGCCTTCCAGAAAAAGCGCATCGATACCTTCCCGGCGCAACCGTTCGGTCACTCTCTGGCTGACCGATCCGCCCTTGACGCAGTAAACCACGGTTCGTTTGCCCGACGGCAGTTGCTTGACCCAATCGCCGATTTTTTCGGGATCGCGCCACATTGCGCCTATTATGGTATTTGGATTGGCCTGGTAATCCGCCTTGCGGCGCACATCCAAAAGGATTATCGGTTCTTTATTTTCGAAAAGCTTTTTTAGATCTTTGGCATCGATGGTGGATGTCATGATGTTTCTCCCATTTGTTTTCTTTAGATAAAAAGTTTCCAGATGATCCCCACCGCCGCCCCGATGGGCACCAGATAGTGGATGGGGAAATGAAATTTCTGCAACAACACCAGCGAGGCGACTGCGGACACTACCGCGAAAAAGTCGAGGCCGCCGATGGGCAGAATCACCTTGTGACCGAACCAGACCGCCAGGTTGAGCACCACGCCCACCACCGCGGCGGTGACGCCGGTCAACGCCGCCTGAAGCCGCTGATTTCCAGCCATGGCCTCGATGAAGGGCGCGCCGGCGAAGATAAAGAAAAAGCAGGGCAGAAAGGTGACGTAGGTGGTCAGCAGGGCCCCAATGACGCCCGCCGTCCATGGGGCAAGGCCGCCCGGCAGATTCCAGGCCGCTAAGAAACCGGCGTATTGGGTCACCATGATCAGCGGGCCGGGGGTGGACTCGGCCAGCCCCAGACCGATCAACATCTGTTGGGTTGAGAGCCATCCGTTGGATACGGCCACGTCGGTGATATAGCTGAGGACGGCGTAAGCGCCGCCGAAGGTGACAAAGGCGGCTTTGGTGAAAAACAGGCCGATTTGGGTCAGGGTATCGCCGCCGCCGCGCCACATCCAAATGGCCCCCATCGGGATCACCCACAACGCCAGACAGAGGTTTAAGACCCTTGCTACGTGACCGATGGACGGCCGAGTGTTGTGGTTTCCCGTGGAGGATTCACCCTCGATCCGGCACTCGCGGGTTTGCGGATCAAGCCGGCCTTTGCAAAAAACCTCAGGCATCGGTCGCTGCATGAGCAGACCGCCGAGCGCGGCCGCAGCCACGATATAGGGGAATGGCACCTTGAAAACGAAAATCGCCACGAAGGCCAAGGCGGCAAATCCGTACAGAAATCTGTGTTTAAGCGCCTTTTTGCCGATGCGCAGCACCGCCTCGACGACCACGGCCACCACCACCGGCTGGATGCCGTAGAAGGCGGCCGCCACCGCCGGGATGTCGATGTGGGCCACTGCCAGATAGCTGAGCAGCAGCATCACGAAGATGGAGGGAATTACGAACAGGGAGCCGGCGGCGATGCCGCCCCACGTGCCGTGCAGCCGCCAGCCGATGAAGGTGGCCAGTTGCTGGGCCTCGGGTCCGGGTAGCAGCATGCAGAAATTGAGCGCGCCTAAAAACTGGTTCTCGCCGATCCATTTGCGCCTCTCCACCACCTCCTGGTGCATGATGGCGATCTGGCCGGCCGGTCCGCCGAAACTGATGAAGCCCAGCTTGGTCCAGAACTTGAGGGCTTCCTTGAAAGTAACCGTGAGTTTTGCTGGCTTCATCTATATCCTTTCGCCCCCACCTGACAGCGGCACATCGCGGCCGAAGATCCCGAACCCGATGGTGCCGATGACCCCGAAGACAAACGCGGCAATGAGGTTTGTCGCCGGGCTGATTTGCCACAAGAACGCGCCGCCCAGGGCGGCCAGGGAAACAAAAACATCCCGGATCAGATAATACAGGCCGAACATGCCCGCCTTGCAATGATCCGGGGACAGGTCCATGATCAGGGCCTTGCGGGTGGGCTCCCCGAACTCCTTGAGTCCTCTTAAAATGAAGGCCACGATCAGCCACTCGAAGCTGCGGCTGAACAGGAGCACCAGGGGAAACAGGGTGAAGAAGGCAAAGGTCATCAGCACAAAGGGCTTCTTGGTGCTGCGGTCGGCAAGGTAGGCCACCGGGATGTAGACGAGCACCGCCGTGGTCATTTCGATGGTGGTCAGCAGGCCGAACTGGACGGCTGACACCGGATCGGCGATGGCCTTCATGCACCAGACGACCACGAAGGCATAGGGGATCTGCTCGCAGAATCGCACCAGGATATCGGTGACCAGCAGGCCTTTCATGGCCGGGTTCATCAGGCGCAGCAACCTCAGCGGGTTTTTTTCCGGTCTGAGGCCACAGGTGTCGGAAACGGTGTTCCTGGCCCGTGGATCATCTTCGATCATCCACTGCTGCAGAAAGAGCGCTGCCGCGGCCAGGGCCAGGGCCGCGGCGAAAGCCAGCCGCACCCCGTCTTGCTCGCCCCAAACGGCGATGAAGAAGCCGCCAAGCAAAGGGCCGAGCGCCATGGGAATCCGGCGCACCAGGGAATGCATGGTCACCCCCATGGTGCGCTTGTTCATGGGCAGCACCTTGTACATCAGGCTCATGGTGGCCGGAAGCGATATGGCCGACCAGGAAATGAAGAGCACCGCCCCCGCGAGCACCGCCTGCCAGGTCGGCACCAGGATCACCAGGGCGAAGCCGGCCATGGCCACCAGGTTGAAAATCAGCAATGAGCGCTTGGTGCCGATGCGGTCGGACAGGTAGCCGCCTGGAAAGGAGTAGAGGGCCGAGAGCAGGTTGTCCATGGCTTGCAAGAGCCCGATGGCCAGCACCCCGCCCCCCAGGGCCAGGATGTAGATGGGCAGAAACCGTTCGGCCATGCGCTCGCCCATGCCCACCAGCACCACCATGGCCAACAGACCCGCTGTGCTGCGCTGCAGGCCCAGAAAGCCGGAGAGCCGCGAGGCGCGGGTTTTGAAGGTTTCAGAAGTCGCCATTACGATTTCCTTTATGCAGCACTCCGCGCCACATCCAACCGGCACCAGGCATACAGGGCATCGTAAACCTCAAACTGCCTTTCGATGTTCTCCAGGTCGTCCGGAAAGCGCAGACTATAGCCCACGGCGATGGCCTCGAAACCGGCAGCCAGGGGATCGGCCTCCAGGCGACCGGTGTCCGCCGCGTTGATCACCCTGGCCATGCGAAGGAGCGCCGCGTCGGTCAGTTGGTAATCCTCGATGATCGCATCGAAGGTGCAGCGGTCACCGCGGTGGTGCAGTTCGGCTCCCTCGGTGTCGAAGGGGGTCGCGCCGGTCTTTTCGGCGACTTCCATCACCTTGCTCTTGGGCGCAAAAAGAAACTCGGCCTCCGAGTCGACAAACCGGGTGATCAGCCAGGGGCAGGCCACGCGGTCCACGTGGACGTGGGATCGGGTTATCCATTTCATCGGGGCTTCTCCTATTGTTTCTTGGCTCCGAAATAGGCCAGGGTTTTGTCCACCAGCACCTGGACATCCTCCACCAGGTGGTTGAATTTGCCGTTCAGATCATCGGCCAGGTGCTGGACATACTCCCGGGCCGCCTCCTCGCCGTACTTCTCTTGGAACATATGGCTGAACTCGAGCACGCGGGTGATGTCGTGGCGCTCCTCCTTGTGCTGGGGATCGTCGATCTGGGAAAATCCTGCAACGGGTTCCAGTGAAGGGGGTCCAGGATAACGGGTAAGTGGTTCCGGGTATGGGGGTCCGGGGCGAAGCCCCGAGGGTATCCCCAGAGGGTAGGCCCGGGGTGAACTTATCAGGCTGGTAAATAACGTCCCGGCGCTCACCTCACCTATCACCATCACCGGACGCTTCATGCCGGCATAGTTTCCATTTCAAGTTCATGATTGACAGCGATACACCCGATCACACTCTGAGCCGCCGGACATTTATGAATATAGTTGTTGAAACATTTCACAGCCACCTCCCGCTGGTCATCTGGCAGTTTCAGCT
>JBAPYE010000149.1:0-3051 GCA_049284575.1 Desulfobacterales bacterium | reverse complement strand
CATCACGCTGCGAATGACCAGCATGTTGGGCAGACTCAAGGCCGGTCCCGCCAGAAGCAGCGCCAGGGCCGGACCCTTGCCCATGCCGGCACCGATCAAGCCCTGCAGGATGGGCACCTCGGTCAGGGTGGCAAAGTACATAAACGCCCCCACCACCGAGGAAAAAAGGTTGGCCGCGACTGAGTTGCCGCCCACCAGACCGCTGACCCAGCTAGAGGGAATCATCCCCTCGTGGCCCGGTCGTCCCAGCAGAAATCCAGCGACGAGCACGCCGCCGATCAGAAGCGGCATAATCTGCTTGGTAAAATCCCAGGTGGCCAGAAACCAGCTCTCAGTTTCTCCTCGCGTGGAGGTTATTAGCACCGCCAGCGCAACGATGCCGGCCGAAAAGGCAATCAGCGGCTCGTTCGGGAAAAGAAGCGCCAGGACCAGAACCGCGGCAGCCGCCAGAGCGACTTTATAGGCTTTAACGCGAAACCACTTTACCAGCAGGACGCCCAGGCCGATGGCGAAAAGACCGGTCAAGAGCCACTTGACACCGTAAACCGCGTTCCACAACCCCACCGGTTCTTCCGGCTTTCCCCAGGTCGCAAAGATCAGGATGCCCGCCATGGTTGCAAAATAAACGGCATTCTGCCACAGCGGCCGCTCCACTTCGGGTTCCGGCATGTGCAGGGCGGCCTCGGCCTTGGCCTGTTCTTCCTTTCGGAACAGAAGGTGCATGGTCAGACCGATGACGATGCTGAACATGACGGCCCCCACGGCTCTTGCCAGGCCGAGTTCGGGGCCGAGGATGCGGGCCGTCAGCACGATGGCCAGGATGTTGATGGCCGGACCGGAGTACAGGAAGGCAATGGCCGGGCCGAGTCCGGCCCCCCGCTTCCAGATGCCGGCAAAAAGCGGCAGCACGGTGCAGGAGCAGACCGCAAGGATGGAGCCCGACACCGAGGCCACGCCGTAGGACATCACCTTTTTGGCGCCCGCTCCTAAGTATTTCATGACGGCCGCCTGTGAGATAAACACCGAGATGGCGCCGGCGATGAAAAGGGCCGGCACCAGGCAGAGCAGCACGTGCTCCTGGGCGTACCACTTGGCCAGAGCCAGAGACTCGATCACCGCCCCGGTGAAACGGCTGCTTTCCAGCGGCAGCCAGAAAATGACCAGAAAAACGCCGGTGATGACGCTCAGAGGCTTCCAGATGGTTTTCCAGTCGATCAGACTGGGCTCCATGCCTTCGGCTTCTGAGGAGGCCGAATCGTTTGGGAAAGTTTGTTCCTGATCGGCGATTGAAGCACCGTTGCTCATAGCTGAATTCCTTTCCGAGGCGCATATCCCCGGGTTGGCCCGGCGAGCCGGTTTTCGATCGCGCCCCCGAACCTTTATATTGCTGTTTGACGATTCAAAGAAATTGCTGTCAATTTCGGGCACAGATTTCGTAACGATTGAACTGCGTCAGCATCGGTATCATCTCCGCGATTTCCGGGTCGTCTTCGAGCCAGTGCCGCAGGTTGCCCAGCATACTGGCCGCATACGGGCTTTCCGATCCGTCGGCGAGGCTGTAATTGACCCACAGGCCATCTTTTTTATACGTGACCAATCCGGCCTCCTGCAGCACTTTCAGATGCTTGGAAACCGTGGGCTGCGAAACCCCCAACACACCCTGCAGTTCGCAAACGCACATCTTCTTGTGCTGCAGCAGTTTGAGGATCTTGACGCGGTTCGGGTCGGACAGCGCTTTCATGACCTTGATGAAATATCTCATACGTCCCTCATTGTATTCTTTTATAGGAATATATAAATCTATCGGCGGTGCCTGTCAAGTAAAAAAACCACGCCGTTTCCCGGCAGAAGCCTGAGGTTTGCAAAAGCGCCCGCAGCGCACATTTCCGGTTCCGCCGCCTCGCGACAGCGCCTCGGAACCGAGCGTCGGAGTCCTTGACCGAAATGTGACTTTGTGGTACCCCTAAACGCAAAGACGATGAAATACCACTCATTGACAAATTTTCATTTTGGCTTCAATTATAGTGGAATGCCCGACCCGAACATCGATTCGGCTTTCCGTCTGCTTCCTGGATCGTTTCCGGTACGGTCCGCCGGTATGAAATTTCGGCCGCCAAAAGCATCCGGTATCCTGATGATGAGGGAAATCCTCTCGAATTTTAGTACAGTGCTGACAGGCCGCAGGGCCAGGCCGAGGGCGCCGGTAGGCGGATTTCCTGCCGCCGGGCTTCTCATCGCCGCCGCCATTTTGGCACTCGGTATCGGCTGCAGCAGCGAAAGCGGATACAAACCGGTCGATTTTTCTCAAACCGTGAAGGTCGATGCACCGGAGCCGAAGGCGGACCCATCGAATTTGCGTGTGGCCGTGGGAGCGATGACATCGCCGAAAGAAACCCTGGTTTTCTACCGGGAGCTGCTCGATTACATCGGCCGGGAAACGGGCCGCGACATTACCTTGATCCAGCGCAGGACCTACGGCGAGATCAACGAGCTGTTCCCCAAAGGCGAAATCGACCTGGCCTTTATCTGCACCGGACCCTATGCGCTTGGCCGGCAGGTGTTCGGCTTCGACGCCCTGGCCACTCCGGTGATTCGAGGCGAGCCCTTTTATCGGAGCTATCTGATCGTCCACAAAAACAGCGGCTTTCACAAACTATCCGACCTGAAGGGCCGCAGCTTCGCCTTCACTGACCCGGATTCGAATACGGGCGCTCTGGTGCCCAAATACTGGCTATCAGAACTCCAAACGACCCCGCAGCGATTTTTCCGCGAACTCAACTATACTTACAGCCACGACAATTCAATCTTGGCTGTGGCCAAAGGCTTGGCGGACGGCGCGGCCGTGGACGACCACCTGTGGGAATATTACAACCGGCGCAATTCTTTTTACACTTCGATGACGCGTGTGATCAAAAAATCCAAACCTTTCGGCAGCCCTCCGCTGGTGGCATCCGACTATCTTCCGGCCGATCTGAAAGAGCAAATCCGCGCGATCGTTCTGGCCATGCACGAAGACCCCGAAGGCCAAAAAATTCTGGGTGAACTGATGAT
>JBAPYE010000148.1:0-6347 GCA_049284575.1 Desulfobacterales bacterium | reverse complement strand
GGGGTGATGAAATTGAGGTAATCGACAATTTTCGGGCAAACGGTGCCATGCCGACGGCTCACCACGATCACATGGCGCGCACCGCCCTCCAGGGCCGTGCGGGTGTTTTCAACTGCAAAGGCGCCCATACCGATGATAACGACGTTCTTGTCGCGCCAATCGATCCCCGCCGCCCGATCGGAAATCCCGGCAACCAGTTTTCCCCGAAACGCCGCCTGATTTGGCCAGGTCACCTCCCGGGGCGTCCCCACCCGGTCGTTGATCGCTAGAATGACGCCCTTGCTCTCCAGGACAGCTTCATCCCCCCCTCGGCTCAACCGGATGCGATAGCGATCGCCAACCGCCTCGATTCCGATCACCTCGGTCTCGGTGTAGAGTTCACGCGAGACCTGCTGCGCCAGCCGGGCGACATCTGTCAGAATCTCCCAGGTGGCCGAGTGATCGCGGTTGGACCTGGCTTTTTTCTCCAGCAGCCGGTAGGCGCATTCCGAGGAGTTGACCCTGGAGGTGTGATTGGCATAGCGGGTCCAGATCCCCCCCACCGCATCGCTTTTTTCCAAAACGCAGACGGAAAGGCCGGCTTTGCGCAACCTGTCGGCGGCGTAAAGGCCGGTTATGCCGGCGCCCACAATGGCCACATCCACCTGGCTGGGCAGGGGGCTGGCATTGCGCAGCCGGAGCTGGTCGGGGTCAAAACTGAACCTGGCCGCAGCGTAGCGATCGATGCGCTCGCGGACTGCTTGGGCATCATCGCCGCCCACGGGGACGATGTCCAGCTCCGGGTCGCCCAAGTCCAGGTCAGCGCCGTCCGTCAGAAAAACGGCATAGGGGTAGCAGGCGGAGCGGATCGCCCTCAAGGCCGACAGCAATTCGGCGATGGTGTTACTGTTTTTCTTTTCTACGACAAAGACGTAGGGCAGGTCAGCGTGTCTTCTGAGTGCGCCCACGATGGTCGCGACGTCCTGGGAGTCGAAATTCAACCGGTGCTCACCCGGCAGGGCCATTCTGGAGAAGTTGGCCACGCGAACGCCGGGCCTGTGACCTGATGTCTGGTTCATACGGGTGTCCTCTTTTGTCTGCTGTTGATCTTCAGGCCGGATTGCCGGCCGGCCTCTGGAAATTCCGTTTAGACTGCCCTTGCCGGCGGTTGCCCGCCCCCTGAAGGCCCCTTCAGCACAGTACCGCGCTTGCGCGCCTGGCCCCCTCCACCAGGGAGGCGAGTTTCAACCAGGCCACTTCGCCGGAAACGCTGGACGCGGCTGCGGTCGTGGCAAAGCCGCAATCGGTCGAGGCGACCACCCGCTGCGGGCCGAGAATGCGCGCGAAATTGACGATGCGTTGGGCCACCAGATCGGGGTGCTCCACGGTGTTGGAACTGGTATCGATGACCCCCGGCATCAGCACCTTGTCTTCGGGGAAGGGCAATTCGGTAAACACGGTCCACTCGTGGGCATGCCGCGGATTGCTGGCCTCAAGCGAAATGTAGCGGGCCTTCAGGGCCGTGAGGGGCTTGTAAACAGCCCTCAGGTCGATGTCGCAATGATGCGTCCCGGGATAGTTGCCCCAACAGATGTGCACCCGGCAGAGGGCCGGATCGACAGCCGCCAAGGCCTGATTCAAGACGTGGATGTTGGTGTCGATGATTGCCAGGAATTCGGCTTCGCTGAGGTTTTTAAACCGCGTGTGGCGCCCCATGGCGAGGTCCGGGCAGTCCACCTGGAGGTGAAAACCGTAGCTGCGGATGATCTCATACTCTTTCTTCAGCACCACCCCCAGGGCTTCCAGGTACGCTTCGTAATTCGGGTAGTACCTGTTTTCCAAGAAGAGGGCCACGGTCCCGGGGGACGGCGCGGTGAAAAAAAGCGCTGCGGGCGCCGCCGGATAGGACGGCTTGACCTCATCGTAAACCGCGGCCAGCATGTCCAGTTCCTCCCGCAGGGAGGCCTCCCCGGTGTAGGCAAGCGGCCCGGAGCAGACCGGCAGCGTTACCGGCGCCTTGGGATTGAGGGTGATCAGCCCGTTGCGGCCGCTGAAGCGGCCGGACAATTCGGGCAGCTCCTCCAGATCCCGCGGCATGGGCGCCGATGCCTGGCCGCCGAAACCCGAAATGCGGGTGACGGTGGCGTTCACGTAGTCCAGCCGCGGCATCTCGCCGTTATTGATGTAGGATATTCCCAGCTGCAGCTGTTTTTCCACGACGCGCTTGACGTAGCGCCTCAAATCCTCCTTGGCGAAGACCTGCTTTCGCAGGATTTTGGCGATCATCTCCTGGGGGCGTGGCAAAGAGCCCACATGCGTTGTTTTAATTGATTCCATGGGCTTCACCCTTTGCAGCAGTGTTCGGGTTGATGTCAGGGGCACCGGCGGCCAAGGTGCAAAGCTGATCGACAAACTGGTCTTTCAACGGATACTCGAAAAGGATTTCCGGCCCGATCTCGACGTGCAACGCTGCTTCCAGCATGGTGATCAGTTCCGTGCCGCTCAGGGAACTCAGGCCCTGATCGGTCAGCGCGATGTCCGGGTGGATCTCATCGATATTGGTCAATTGGGAAAAAAGGTCCCGCACCAGGGCGTCGATGTCTTCGCGGGTAAGGGCCTTTTCCACCGGCCCGCCGTTATTTCCCCACCCGGCGGCATCCGGCGTGGGCTCCGGCGTCAGAACTTGGAGGTAATTCTCCAGAGGGGGGGCGCCTTGCCGGTCAAAGGGGATTTCCAGGGAACGGATTTCCTTGCGAACCGATGCGTCCGCCCCCCTGACGATGAGATGCGCGTTGCTGCCGCCAAAGCCGAAACTGCTGACACCGATGAGTGCCCGATGGTCGATGGGGGTTTCCTCGGAAACCACCCGGATCAAATGGGATTCGAAGTCGATGTATGGGTTGGGCTGATGGAAATGCAGATTGGGGGGGATGATGCCGTGGTACAGGCTGGCCACCCCTTTGAGCAGCCCGGCGATGCCGGCGGCGGATTCCAGATGACCGATATTGGTTTTGACCGAGCCGACGTAGCAGGTGTCTTTTCTGTCCCGGGCGATGGTGTTTTTGATGGCCGAAATTTCGATGGGGTCCCCGAGCTTCGTACCGGTCCCGTGACATTCGACGTAGGAGATCTCCTGGGGGCTTATCCCCGCGTCACGGCAGGCGGCCAAAATCAGCTCCTCCTGGGCTTCGGGATGGGGGGCGGTGATCACCTGGGAGCGGCGGCCGTTCTGGTTGATGGCGGACCCGAGGATTTCGGCGTAGTAAGTGTCGGCCAGGTCTTTGTTGACCAGCAGCACCAGGCCGCCGCCCTCGGCGCGCACATACCCGTTGGCGGCGTCGTCGAACGCCTTGCAGCGGTTGTCCCGGGAGAGGAATCCGGAGTTTCGCATGCTGGCGGTGAATGCATCGCTCAGCAGCATGTTGACCCCGCCGGCGATGGCGTAGTCCACCCGGCCGGCCTCGATATCCTTTAAGGCATAGTGGACCGCCACCAGGGAGGAGGCGCAGGCGGTGTTGGTCACCCAGCTCGGCCCCCTCAGATCGTAGTGGTAGCTGATTCTGGCGGCGACAATGCTCGGATTGACCCCGGTCGGGTAGAAAACGGAGCTTCTATCCCCCCCGTACTCCTGGTTCCAGACCCCGAGATAGACACCGACTCTGCTCTTGTCCAGGGTTTCGGGATCGATGCCGGCATCCTTCCAGAGCATTTCGGTCAACTCCAGGGCCAGGATCTGCTGGGGATCCAGGGTGCGCGCTTCGGCCGAAGGGATGTTGAAGTAGCGATGATCGAAGCGGGTGACGGCATCCGCCAGATACCCCCCTTCCGAGCCCCCCCTTGCGGCCACATGCCTCACCTGGTCTTCTCTGCTCAACAACATCTCCCAAAATTGTGTCAGGGTTTCCACCGAAGACGGGAAGCGGCAGCTCATGCCGGAAACAACGACATCATTTTTGCGGAAAATCTCCCGGCCTACCGGCTCAACCGGCCGCTTCTGGCCGAATTGAGCGATCAACTGGTCGATTGTTTTATGGCGATAGAAATCTTGCGGGGCGAGTGAGGGGAAATAGGGCTGCAAAAGCACGGAAAGCTCGGCAAATTCCAAGGAGCCGAGACCCTGGTAAGCCAGCGGGGTAAAAAAGTCCACCCCCGGTTTGAATGCGGCGATCGCCTTTTTCAACTCCTCCTTTAAAACGCCCTGGTCAAGTTTTTTCCTTTGAAACAAGATCCAGCCGAAGTCATCCTCGCCGCGGAACATGGAAGAAACATAGGTGTAGTTCGGAAAAATCTCACAGCACTTTTCCAAAACCGGGTGGAACCCAATTTCAATGAAATCGATGTGACAATCCGTGCAGTGGTCTTTGATGGTCTGCATGGATTGGATGAAATCGATGGGTTTGACCAGCCAATCGCGCCAGTAATCATCCTTGAGACGGGTTTCAAACCTCGTGGTGACCCCTGATACAAACGTATTCTCCGGAACCACGCCGGATGTGATGCCGGTCAATTGATCGGAAAACCGCCGGTAATCCGGGTGGTGCCATGGGTGGGGCAGTTTCATCTTCACAAAATCGGGCTGCTCCCGGAGAAATTCTTCCATATCCCCGGCGTACCCGGAGAGCGTCACATGCTTTCCGTTTTCGACATCGAAGTTGAACGAGGACGGATTGACCGGCAGATCCGCAATCCGGGCGTCGGACAACCGCCCATGGATCATCACCCCCTCCAGGTTGGACGCCGCTTTTCCGATGCGGTAGGCCAGCAGAAGAACTTCTTCCAAGGAAAAGAACCCCGCCTGGTGAGCCGCTGCCAACTCTCCCGTGCTGTGGCCGATCACCATGTCCGGGTGATAGCCCCACTGGCGCCAGATATCACCCAGGCAGATTTGCGACACCACGGTCAGCAGGGGGCTGTAAGGGCATCGATGCCTGCCGATTTCTCGATTCCAGAGGGGCTCCAGCTCCAGGTTCATTTTCGCCCTGAGAATTGTCTCTATCTGAACCCAGTACCGCGAATGTTTCAAAAGCTTGAAGCGGGTTTCTCCGCTATGGGTTCCTTCCCCCGAATATAAAAATACCGTTTTTTTCATTTCGCAAATCTCCTATCTCGTGGCCCGCCGCTGAGCATCACAACAGAAGGCGCAGCCGGCTGCAGGCCGCGGTGCCATTAGGGACCGGGATTGCGGTGTGGCTGCCGCAGATTGACCGCTGGCACTGTAGCGCGCGGCAGAGGGATTGACAATTTTGTTGTTGCATCATAAGTTTAAAAAACTGTGACACCATAAAAGTATATAAAGACACCAGTTTATTGAAGCCACTGTAAAAAAAACTTGCGAGATGTCGTTTAGAACGGGGTGTTGCACCCATCAAAGGTGAGGAGATTATAATGGGGCGCTGGAAAAAATGGTCTATCGCTTTTTTGGCCCTGATTGTGATTTTAGCCATTGCGTATGTGGTGCTGAACTTTGTTTTTGTTGATTTTTTTGTAGATCTTTACTGGTACGGTACACTCGGATACTCAGGGCTGCTGCTCCTCAAATTAACGTACAAATATTTGATATTCGTGGGGGCGACGCTGTTTTTTTTTCTGGTCATCTTTCTCAATTTTTGGGTCGCCTCAAGATATCTTGGCTGCACTCTCTCGGGCGAGTGCAAACCTGAGGCAACCAAAACAGGAAAATTGATCCAGGCCTTTCGCACCGGTTCATTGAAAGTGTACACCCCGCTTTCGGTGATCCTTGCAATCCCTCTGGCCATCCCGCTTCATAGACAGTGGGAGTCCACACTTTTATACGTGTTCGGGCCCAACGCCGGAATCAGAGACCCGATTTACGGCATCGATGTCAGTTATTACCTGTTTTCCCTCCCGATCTATAACCTTCTTCAGAATCGCCTGATTATAACGTTGCTGCTCCTTTTTGTGGGCCTGGCTATTCTTTACTACATAGAACGCCGCATGCTGGCCAAGGAACACAAGCCGTTGTACAAGGCTGCCAAAATTCATCTTTCGGTTGTCATATTCCTGGCATTTCTGGTTCAGGCTTGGGGGTACATCCTCGAAAGACACATGTTGGTGTACAACACCAACAATCAACCCCTATTTTATGGTCCCGGCTATACCGAAATGACCGTCTTGCTGCCGCTGATATGGCTTTCGGCGATATTTTTCCTGGCCATGGCGATCTCTCTGATCGTTTTTGTCCATAGTGACAAGGGGATTTATTCGCTTGCCATTTTTGCGGTGTTGTTTGCCCTCAGCCATGCGGGCAGAACGTGGGATTTTTTACCGGACACGGTTGAAAAATATCTTGTCAAGCCCAATGAGATTGCCCGCCAAGCCCCGTACATTCGAAACGCGGTGATATCAAC
>JBAPYE010000147.1:0-1607 GCA_049284575.1 Desulfobacterales bacterium | reverse complement strand
AATCTCTCGAAATCTTAGAAAAAGCCACAAGGACGCCAGGACTCCCACCAGCATGACCGGATAGAACCCTTCGAGACCCAGCAGTGAAACCGCACCGACTGCCGCCAGCGGACCCAGCGAACGGGCCAACTCCCCTCCGGTCATGAAGAAGCTCATCCCGCGACCCTTTTTGGCACCGGACAATCGGGCCACCATCACCGGGGTCGGCACGTGGAAAATCGCCACGCTGATCCCGGCTATCAGAAGTAGAATCAGCAGAACACCATAGCTGGGTGCCAGCCCGATGAGACTCATGCTGACTGCGGTCAGCCCGGGGGCCAGAATGACAAAGTAGCGGACGCTGAAGCGGTCGGCCAAAGTGCCGAGGTAAGGATTCACCAGGGCCGGCAGCTGCATGACGGTGGAAAGAAAGCCGGCCTGGGTCAAGCTCAGGGAAAGCTTCTCGATCAACAACGGCAGCAGCGGCGCCAGAAAGCTGGAATAGGCATCATGGATGAAGTGGCAGACGGAAAGGGCGATGATTTTTCCGGTCTCGAATCCGCTGGCGCGGTCGCACACCGGTTCGACATGCGTTTCGGTAAAATTTTGGGGCATCGGCAGCCGCTCATTTCAAGCTGGGGTATGTGGTCGGGTATTCTGCAAGATCATTCAGCCCAGAATCAACGATCACCCGCAAAACAAGCATGCTCAGGGTGTTAACCGTTGTGGTTGTCATCCCGCCGCTGATAGGCGGGATGCATGGCACCCGGTTTGAAAACAACTCATCTGCAGGGGGATTCAACCCGGCGTCGACCGGCACCCGTTCGCCGACATAGAAAGCCCGTCTACACATGGCCTTCCGTGTAATGGCGATCAAGTCGGCCGTCCACGGTTTGCAAGTCTTCCATTTCCGGGGGCTCGAATCCGAAGACCCATTTGAGGAAAACCATCGTGATCCTAAATGTGGCGCCCCAGAGTCTCTCAGTGTGGTCGCCCTGCCGATGCAGGAAACAGGGGAATTCTTTCGTTTCCTTGCGGTACCGAACGCCGTGACGCTTGGTCGTCAGATCGATTTCGAGCCGGTAGCGGGCATAATTGTCCGGTTTCAGCAGGCAGCTCAAAGGTATGGTGACAATTTTATCCACTTCCCAGTTGGGATAAAACCGTCTTTGACGGGTGACCCAGCACGCAAAAGGATAAATCTCCCTATGGAACATGACCAGCCTTTGGGGTGGCAAAGCCCCCAGAAACCGGACCCCCAAGGGGTTAAGGCGCATTTCTTCGAAACTCTCCCGCAATCCGGTTGCCAGCAGCAGTGACAGATTGAAGGCGTCATCGGTCCGCCGGTTACGCCACGCCTTCCAGTCGGCCCAATAGGACAACGGCGACCCTTTGAGCCTGAGCAGGCGGGCCAGGTAGACATCCAGCCAGGGCATGATCCCCCCGCCGGGGCAACACAGATCCCCCGGTTGCCGTACTTTTGGGGAGCGCTTGTTCAGTATCAGGCAGGTTTCAGCCTTGCCGTCGCCGAACGGTCGGCGGCCGAGAAGGAAAAGGACGGCTGAAGCCTGGGTGGAGGCGCGTAGATTATCGGGCAACGGTCCCATCTCACCGGCGTGCTGGTGGAG
>JBAPYE010000146.1:0-3236 GCA_049284575.1 Desulfobacterales bacterium | reverse complement strand
CCTACGACCAGGCGGGCCAATGGCTGGCAAAGTCCAAAGCGCTGGCGACAGCCGAGTGGGAGCGCCAGACCACGGTCCGCCAGCTGGTGGCCATCGCCCGGCTGCAGGGGCTGGAGCCGCCGCCTGAGAAAAGCGACCCGGCGCAGTGGCCGGCCCCCTGGCAGGCGCTCCACCAGCTTTTAGGTCCCGATGCCGCCGCCGCCTTTTCCTGCTACCGTGGCAAGGTGGGCCTGGCCCTTTCGGGGGGCGGGTTTCGCGCCTCCCTTTACCACCTGGGGGTGTTGGCGCGGTTTGCTGAGATGGACGTGCTGCGCAGCGTGGAGGTGCTCTCGACGGTTTCCGGCGGCAGCATCGTGGGCGCCCAGTACTATCTGGAGGTCAAGCGCCTGCTGGAAACCAAGGCCGACGGCGAGATCACCCGCGGGGACTACATCGAACTGGTGCGGCGCCTGCAGCGCGATTTTCTGGACGCCATCCAGAGCAATATCCGCATGCAGGCGGTGGGGGATTTCAAGAAGAACGTCGCCATGATCTTCTCCAAATCCTACAGCCGCTCCCACCGCCTGGGCGAGCTGTATGAAGCACGCATTTACGCCAAGGTTGCCGACGGCCACCCGGCGGGCAGCCCGCGCTACATGGACGAGCTTCTCATCCGGCCGCCGGGGGAGCCTGATTTTCACCCGGCCTTTTCCAATTGGCGCCGGCGGGCCAAGGTGCCGATCCTGCTGCTGAACGCCACCGCGCTTAACAGCGGCCACAACTGGCGCTTTACCGCCACCCTCCTGGGCGAGCCGCCGGGTCTGCTGGGCGCGGAGGTCGACAAGAACGCCCGCTACCGCCGCCTCTGGTACCGCCAGGCGCCCAGCGAGGCAGTCAGGCGTTACCGGCTGGGCCACGCGGTGGCGGCCTCGGCGTGCGTGCCCGGCTTGTTCGAACCCGTGGCCCTGGAAGACCTCTACCCCGACAAGGTGGTGCGCCTGGTGGACGGCGGGGTCCACGACAACCAGGGCGTCCAGGGGCTGCTGGACGAGGGCTGCTCGGTGGTGCTGTGCAGCGACGCCAGCGGCCAGATGGACGATCTGGACAAACCCAAGGACAGCGCCCCCGCGGTCCTCTTGCGGTCCAATTCGATTCTCATGGACCGCGTGCGCGAGGCCCAATACCAGGACCTGGAGGCTCGCCTGGACAGCCGGGCGCTGCAGGGCCTTTTCTTCATCCACCTGAAAAAGGACCTGCCGGTTCACCCCCAGGACTGGATCGCCTGCCAGGACCCCACCCCGGAAACCCCGGCGGCGGCCGACCTGCCCTACGGGGTGGCGCCCGCCCTGCAGACCAAGATCGCCGCCATTCGCACGGATCTGGACACCTTCTCGGAGGTCGAGGCCTACGCCCTGATGTGCAGCGGCTACCTGATGGCCGCGCAGGAATGCCGGGCGCTGCAAGTGCGGCATGAAGACAATGCGGAACCCGGCACCTGGGGCGACTTCGAAGTCCACGCCGGGCGCGAGGCCTGGCCGTTTCTGGAACTGGAGGCCCTCATGGGGCCGAGGCCGGAGCAGGCCGCCGGACGCCGCGACCTTGAACTGCAGTTGTCGGTGGCGGCATCCAAAGCCTTTAAAATCTGGAAGTTGCACCCGCGGTTGAAAATCAAAAGCTGGCTGCTGCTAGCGGCCGCCGGGGTCCTGCTGCTGGCCCTGATTGCGCTCAACTGGGCAAGACCACTGGTGCCCTCCGCCGTAACCATCGGCAACACTTTCCTGGCACTGTTGCTGGCGGCCGGCGCCCTCCTGGTGCCCGCGATGAAGTGGTTTTCGGCCGGCAAGGCCCTGCGCGGAATCGGTCGCAATGTGCTGATCGCGCTGGTGGGATCGTTTGCGGCCTGGATCCATCTGATGCATTTTGACCGCATGTTTCTGGCGCGCGGCCGGCTGGGCCGCCTGCTGGAGCGGAAAGAGAGGAGACCATGAGCCTGCCGCTGTGTTTTGTCCTGATGCCCTTCGGTCGAAAACCCAATACCGCCGGTGCGCTGGTGGACTTTGATGCGGTCTACGCCCAGCTGATCGCCCCGGCGGTCACCGCGGCCGGGCTGGAGCCCATCCGCGCTGATGAAGAGGCCGCCGGCGGAATCATCCAGAAGCCGATGTTCGAGCGCCTGCTGCTGTGCCCCTTTGCCGTGGCCGACCTCACCACGGCCAATGCCAATGTCTTTTACGAGCTGGGCGTGCGGCATGCCGTGCGCCCCTGGACCACGGTGCCGCTTTTTGCGGCCGACGGTGCCCGGCTGCCCTTTGACGTCGCGGACCTGCGGGCGCTGCCCTACCGGCTGTCGGGGGCCGGCCTGCCGGCGGATCTTGAAAACGACAAGGCCGCCCTTGCGGCCCGCCTGCAGGCGGCCCGCAAGAGTGCGGCCGACCACCCCCTGACCGACAGCCCGATTTTTCAGCTGGTGGACGGCTACCCGGAGGTCTCCTCGGACCGCACGGATGTTTTTCGCGACCAGGTGCGCTACTGCGCGGAGATCAAAGCACGACTGGCGGCGGCCCGCCGGGAGGGGGCGGCGGCGGTGCGGTCCGTCGAAAAGGAACTCGGCCGGGAGGATGAACACGGGCTGGGCGCCTTCGAGGATCAGGAAGCCGGCGTGATCATCGATCTCTTTCTATCCTACCGGGCGGTCAAGGCGTGGGAGGAGATGATCGCCTTGGCGGAGCGCATGCCGCGCCATCTGCGCGATACGGTGTTGGTGCAGGAGCAGTTCGCCCTGGCGCTCAATCGCGCCGGGCAGGGTGAGCGCGCCGAACAGGTGCTGCTGGCGCTCATCAAGCGCCGCGGCCCCAGCAGCGAAACCTACGGCATTCTCGGACGGGTCTACAAGGATCGCTGGGAAGCTGCACGCAAGGAGGAGAAGGCGTTGATGGCCCGCGGCCTGCTGGACAAGGCCATCGAGGCTTACCTGCGCGGTTTTGAAAGCGACTGGCGCGACGCCTATCCCGGCATCAACGCGGTGACCCTGATGACGGTCAAGACCCCGCCCGACCCGCGCCGCCAGCAGTTGCTGCCGGTGGTTGCGTATGCCGTGGAGCGGCGCATCGCCGCCGGCAACCCGGACTACTGGGATTTTGCCTCGCAACTGGAGCTGGCGATTTTGGCCAAGGATGAAGCCGTCGCCACCGCGGCCGCCGGGGATGCCCTGGCCATGGTGCGTGAAAGTTGGGAGCCGGAGACCACCGCCCGCAACC
>JBAPYE010000145.1:0-1961 GCA_049284575.1 Desulfobacterales bacterium | reverse complement strand
GTGTGGAAGAGCAGGCGCGGCAGGGGCGCCAGCAGGGTCTCGGGCAGGTAGTCCACCGCCGCCCGGATGCGGCCCACGCTCTCGTGGCGGAACGCCTCCCGCGGCTGGCGCATGGAAAACAGGTGGACCTTGAAGCCGAGGTCCTCCAGCAGGAGGATTTCGTTTGAGATGAAGGTTTCCGAGATGCGCGGGAAGCCTTTCAGGATCATCCCCAGAACCGGCGCGGTGGTCTCAGGCATGAGGGGCGGTCCTGAAAGCCTCCAGCCGCTGGCGCATGCTGTCGAAGGCGGTCAACTGAAAGCGGGCCATGGCGGCCTGGATGGGTTCGGGGTGGGCCAGGAGCGCCGCCACCTTGGCGCCCAGTTTGGCGGGGGTGCAGTCGTACCAGGGGATGAAGTCCACCAGCTGCTGGCGCTTGAGCACCTCGGCCCGGATGAGCTGCTCGCGGCGCGGCGTTTCGCGCGGAACGATGAGGGAGACGGTCCCCTGGGAGAGAATTTCGCAGGCCGTGTTGTAGCCCCCCATGCAGACCACCAGGTCGGCGCCGGCGATGATTTCCTCCATGCGGCGGTAGAATTGCCAGCAGCGGACCCCCAGGCGCCGGGCGCGCTGGAAGATCTCCTCCTTCTGAGCCTTGGGCAGAAAAGGACCGGTGATCAGCACGCTTTTAAAGTCCGGCTGACCTGTTGGCAGGCCCTCCAGCATGCCGAGATAGGTGTCCAGCACCCGGTAGCCGTCGCCGCCGCCGCCGGTGGTGACCACCACCAGCTTTTCCCCCGATCGGAGGCCGTGTTTCTTGCGGATGCTGCAGACCGCCTCGCGGGCCGGCACCCGCCGGGGAATGTAGCCGGTGAAGTGCATCTTGCGGCTGACCGATTCCGACAGGCCGTATTCGGCGATGGGGTCGTAGAATTCCCGCAGGCCGTATACCCAGATCTCGCTGTAGAGGGTTTCCAGCTGGTCGTAGACCCCCTTGCGGGTCCAGTCCTTGCGGACGCTGGCGGCCTCGTCCATGATGTCGCGCAGGCCCAGGATGGTGCGGGTCTGGGGCATGCAGCGGCGCAGCCACTGCAGGGTGGGCAGGACCTCCTTTTTGAGTCCCAGGGGCTCCTTGTCGACGATGAAGAGGTGCGGCTGGAAGGTCTTGGCGGTGGCCGTGATGATGTTCTTGCGGATCGCCAGGGCGTGGCGCGGATTGATTTTGATGGAAAGCGGCTGATATTCCTCGTTGGTCTTTTTGATCATGCCCGGGATGCGGACAAAGTCGATGTACTCCGGAAAGGCAAACCGGCCCACGATCGGCGAGCCGGTCAGGATCAGGATGTTGACCTGCGGGCTGCGCAGATGCGAGGCGATGGCCATGGTCCGGCGGATGTGCCCCAGCCCGTAGGTGTCGTGGGAGTACATCAGGATTTTGTAGATGGAATTTTTTCCCATATTCCCGGGGCTGCCGCGGCCCCCAGCGCATGGCACCGCTTCCTGGATTTCAGTCTTGCCGGAGGGGTAACCTTCCAGGAAGATTGGTATAACGTTTATGCTGCCGTCCCGCCTGGTTTGATGGTTGGGCTGTTTTGCACGCCGCGAATATAGGAATATCCCCCCGCGCAAGTCAAGGGATTTCCCGTTGGGCGGCCGCGGCCGGCCCTAATTCGGGGATGGACAAGGGTCCGGCGCTGTGCCAGACTGAAAACCGCCCACATACGGCGATTTCTGCGATTTTAACCGTCGCAAGATCGAGGCGTTTTGACCATGACTTCCTTTTCCACCGATGGCGATCCCGGGGTTGCGCTGGAAATCCTGGACCGCTTCTTTGAGCGTGTGGACCGCAACCGGCTTTTCGAAAACCCCGGCAGCGGGGGCTTTGGCGAACTGCGCGGCCGGCTCTGGGAGGCGCTTTACCTGCTGCTGGTCTGGCAGCGCCCGTGGCTGGAGGCCGCGCGCGGGCTCTCCTGGCCCTACGC
>JBAPYE010000144.1:0-50222 GCA_049284575.1 Desulfobacterales bacterium | reverse complement strand
TTCAGGCCGAGATCGTCAAAAAAGGGGACGTGGTGATCGTCGGCGGCGGTCCGGCCGGGCTGGAGGCCGCCCGCATCTGTCAAAAGGCCGGTGCCGGCAAGGTGAGTCTTCTGATCCGCGAACCCCGCGAAAACACTCCCTTGAGCGCGACCGAGGCCAAAGAACTCGACGGCGTTGACGTCTTTTTCGCAACAGGGGTCACGCGGCTGATCGGGAAAGCCGATCAGCTTCAGGCGCTGGAGTTGATGACCCTCGGCACCCGCAAGAAATCCCGAATTGCGGCCAAGACCCTGCTGCTGCCGGCCGGGCGGTTTCCCCAGTTTATTTTCGGGCCGCCCCGACCGACCGAAGGCGAGGAGGCCGCCGCCGGCGCCTGGGAGGCGATCGAGGCCCACAAGCCCCCGGTGCTTGGTTCCAATGACGCCCTGCTGGCCGATGGTGACCCCCTGTCGGACTTCAGCGCCGCCATCAAGGCCATCGGTGCCGGGCGGCGGGGAGCGGCTGCCATCCACCAGGTGATGTACGGCATTGAACCGGGGTTGCCCGAAAATGTGATCACCCCGGATGCCTACATCCAGAACGTTGACGTGGTTGAAAACGTGACGGCCGCCAGCCGCACGGTGATGCCGCTGGCCCCGGAGGGGGTCGAGCTCGAGAAGGGCTTCGACAAGGCCCAGGCCCAGGCGGAAGCCGACCGCTGTCTGCAGTGCGGGCTGATCTGCTACCGCGGCTGCGGCGACCAGGCCGTCCAGACTGAAAAACCGGCGCCCCGGGTGGCTTCGGCGGCCCTTTAGGTTTTAGTGTGCCGGCCCCCTGAACCATAAGTGGGGGCCGGTTGCCAACCGCCGGCGGGTTTTCCTATAAAGTCTGATTCCAAACGCTCAATTGCTCTCACCGTTTTACCGAGGACCTGTTTTGGCGACTGAAGAAGGATTTGTCATCAAGTTGGAATCGGCTAGCACCGCCCGCGTCAAGACCAACAAGAAAAGCGCTTGCGTGGGCTGTCAATCCCGGAATTCCTGCAATGCCATAGGAAACGACCGGGAGGTCGAGGCCCTGAACCCGGCCGGCGCCCAAGTGGGGGATCGCATCCTGCTGCAAATTGAAACCGGCTCCTTTCTGAAAGCGACCTTCCTGCTCTACCTTTTTCCGATTATCTGCATGTTCGTGGGCGCGGTTATCGGCCAGCGCTACGCCCCCCTCCTGAAGTTCGACGCCTCGGCCCTTTCGGCCCTGCTGGGGTTTCTGTTTTTCTTTGTGTCGATCCTGTTCGTCAAGTTCAAGGGCAACCGCATGGCGACCCAAAACGCCTATCGGCCTAAAATCGTCAAAATCCTGCGCCCCCTGAAACCAGAGCCGGACACCCTCGCCCCGACCGCCGGTGTTGGAGAGGTTTCCGCTTAGCCGGCCTCCCGGATCGCGCGCGCCCGTGGCCGGCGGCTGGCTGTGGTCGGCCTGAAATGCCGGGTCGTGATCCCGTTGCCCTACCCCACAGCGATTACCGCGACCAGGAGGACGTTTTTGGTGAGACGCCGCTGCCACTGGGCAGGCGATGACCCGCTGATGATCGCCTACCACGACACCGAGTGGGGCGTCCCGCTGCACGACGATACCCGGCTCTTCGAATTTTTGGTGCTGGAGGGAGCCCAGGCCGGCCTCAGCTGGCGGACGATCCTGGGCAAACGCGAAAACTATCGGCTCGCATTCAACGGCTTCGATCCAAAAAAAGTGGCCGGCTATGGTCCTGAAAAGGTTTCGGCCCTGATGGCCGACGCCGGGCTGATCCGCAACCGGATGAAAATCCAAGCCGCGGTCGGCAATGCCCGGGCCTTTCGATCGGTCCAGGAGCGCTTCGGAAGTTTCGACCGTTACATTTGGCGCTTTACCGGCGGCCGGCCGGTAAAAAACAGCTGGCGCCGCCCGGCGCATGTTCCCGCCTGGACGCCCCTTTCGACGGCCGTCAGCCGCGATCTGAAAACCCGGGGCTTCACGTTCGTCGGGCCCACCATCTGCTACGCCTTCATGCAGGCGGTGGGAATGGTCAACGACCACACGCTGGACTGCTTCCGCCATCACGAAATCGGATAACCGCCCAGAAACGCCAAATAGGGGGGCGCTGTATGCCGCGCTGGGGTGAAAAATGGATTACTGTGTGACAACCTGCCGGCTCAAGCATGTCGGGTTCATCGCCACCCGGCTGGCGGGGACCGACGGGGTTTCCCTGGAGGCCGCGAAATGGGCGCGAATCATGGAAACGGAGGGCGCCACCTGCTTTTACTTTGCCGGGGAGGTGGCCTTTGAGCCCAGCCGCTCCTGTCTGGTGGCGGAGGCCCATTTCAAGCATCCGCTGATTCGCGATATTTATCATGGCTGCTTCGGGGTCAATGTCCGGGGGCGCGGCATCACGCGCAAAATCCACGCGGTCAAACGGCGTTTAAAGGACCACATCTACCGGTTCGTGGATCGCTTTAAAATTGACTTTCTGGTGGTGGAAAACGCCCTCACCATTCCCCTCAATCTGCCGCTGGGGATCGCCCTGACCGAATTTATCTCTGAAACCGGCATGCCCACCATCGCCCATCACCACGATTTTTTCTGGGAACGCCAGCATTTCAAGACGACGGGGGCCTGGGAATACCTCAACATGGCTTTCCCCCCGCATCTGCCGACGATCCGGCACGTGGTGATCAACTCCTCGGCGGATAACCAGCTGAGCCTGCGGACCGGCATTTCAGGGACCATTATCCCCAATGTCATGGATTTCGCCACCCCCCCGTTGCCGCCCGACGCATACACCGCCGACATTCGGCAGGCCCTCGGAATCCAGGCCGATGAACTCTTCATCCTCCAGCCCACCCGGGTGGTGAAGCGCAAAGGCATTGAACACGCCATTGAGCTGGTGCACCGTCTGGGCCTCAAGGCCAAGCTGGTGATCTCGCATGCCTCCGGCGACGAGGGGCATGAATACGAACTGCGCGTGCGGGAATATTCAAAAATGCTGGGGGTCGACACCGTTTTCGTGTCCGAGATCATCAACGAGTTTCGCGGCCAAACGGCGGACGGGCGCAAGATCTACACCCTGAACGACATTTACCCGCATGCGGATCTGGTGACCTATCCCTCCAATTACGAGGGCTTCGGCAACGCCTTTCTGGAAGCGGTCTATTTTTCAAAACCGATCGTGGTTAACACCTATTCCATTTATGCCCGCGACATCAAGCCAAAGGGGTTCACGGTGGTGGAAATCGACGGCTATGTCACTGACGAGGCCGTCGCCCAAACCCGGACCGTCCTGCAAGACCGGGTCTTGCAGGACAAAATGGTCCGCCAGAACTACGCCGTTGCGACCCGCCATTTTTCCTTTGAAGTCCTTCATCGCAAGCTCAACGTGCTGATCCCGGATTGTCTGGAAAGCCACTTCTGATGGTCGCCCGGGCAACACCTGGCGGCAGGTGCGGTTGCCGCGGTGTATTTAAGGGCAACCGCTTCCTGCCGGGCTTTGCAGGCCTAACGGTAATGGCGCGCCAGCCTGTCGGGGGGGCTGCCGAGCACGAAGCGCGTGACCAGCAGCCAGTTGCGCAGGGTGCAGCGGACAATTCCCTCCCGTTGCCAACGGCGCGCCGAGGTCCGGACCCGGCTGGGCAGGATCCGGATCCGGTGGCCGCCTTTTTTGACCCGCTGCATTAGTTCCACGTCTTCCATGATCCGGATGTCTGAAAAGCCGCCGATGCGTTGGAAAAAGCGGCGGTCAAAAAAGAGCGCCTGGTCCCCGTAAGGAATCCGGGTCAAGCGGGTGCGCAGGTTGGCGGTGCCCTCGATGACGCGGAAAAGAGGGTTGGGCGAGGCGATTTCAAGGCGGAAGGCCCCGCCGACGATGCGCGGGGACCTGAGGGCGGCGGCCGCCGATTCGAGGCCATCGCGGGGCAACCGGGTATCGGCATGCAGAAAAAGCAGGATGTCACCCGCCGCTGTGGCCGCGCCGCGGTTCATCTGGGGGCCCCGGCCCCTGGGGGCGACAATTTTGGTGACATCCGTGCGGCGGATGGCGCCGATGGTTGCCGGCGAGGGTGCGGCATCCACCACAATGATTTCCATTTGTCCTGAAAAGGGCAGATTAATCAGATGCTCGAGACCATGGTTTATGGTACAGGCCTCCTCAAAGACCGGAATGACAATCGAAATCCTGCGCGCTTTCATGCAACCGCCCGAAAAACAGAAAAGAGCCGCTTTAAAAAAATGACTTCTGATAATTCTGATGGACCGGTAAGTTCAAAACCAGACGGTTTCGAAAAAAGCGCCACGTTCAAGGCTCGGCTGGCAGCGGGCGTTGCTGCGGGCAGCCGCAAGGGCTGGCACGGCTTTATCTGGATGCTGAAGATCCTGGTTCCCATTTCGCTTGGCACGGCCCTGCTGGCTTACAGCGGCGTGCTGCAGCAGCTGGACTTTCTGCTGGAGCCCCTGATGGGCATCCTGGGCCTTCCGGCCATGGCGGCCCTACCCCTGGTGGCCGGACTGCTGACCGGGATTTACGGGGGGATCGCCACCATGACGGTTCTGCCTTTTACGACGGCCCACATGACCCTGATCGCGATTTTTCTGCTGATCTCGCACAATATCGTTCAGGAGGCCATCATCCAGGGGAAGTCCGGCCTCCACCCGCTCAAGGCCACCGCCTTCCGCCTCTTCGTTTCCTGCGTGACGGTCATGCTGGTTTCACGTTTTGTCGCCACGGATGCGGCGGCGATCGTATCACAGGCGCACGTGATGGCCCCCTCGGTTGCTTTCGGGGAGATGATCACAGACTGGTGCCTCGAAACTTTTTTTCTGACGGTCAAAATTTTCCTGATCATCATGCCCCTCATGATTCTGCTGGAGGAAATGAAACAGTTCAATCTGATCTATCACCTGGTGAAGCTCATGGGGCCGCTGCTGAAGGTAATGGGGGTGGACCGCAAGGTCGGGATGCTGTGGCTGACGGCCGCGATTTTCGGGCTCTCCTACGGGGCGGCAGTGATTGTCGAGGAGGCCCGGGAGGGCCATTTTTCGGCCGAGGAGCTGGCCCGCCTGCAGCTCTCCATCGGGGTCAACCACTCCATGGTAGAGGATCCCGCGCTTTTCCTGCCCCTTGGCTTGAGCCCTTTCTGGCTGTGGGTGCCGCGCCTGGTGGCCGCCATCCTGGCCGTCCACCTTTACAGCCTCTGGCAGCGTGTTCTCAGGCGCCGCCGTTTGAAGACGGCTGCTGCTGCCAAGGCCTGAACCGGACAGGACGCCTGCTCGCGGCCCCGGATTTGGAGCGTCTCGGCCTTTGCCCCTCTCAATCCGTGAAAGTTTGGCGCAACTGCTTCTTGTTCAGTTTGCCGACGCTGGTTTTGGCAATTTCCGAAACGAGCCGATAGCTTTCCGGTACGCCGTATTTGGGCAGCTTGCCCTCCTGCGCGCACTTGCGCATGTACTGTTTGAGGTCCTCCGCGCTGACCTTGCCCTCGAAGTTTTTCTTAAGGACCACCAGCATCAGCGGCCGCTCTCCCCATTTTTCATCTGGAATGCCGATGGCCGCCGATTCGAGCACGGCCTCATGCTGGCTCATCAGATTTTCCAGGTCCAGCGAAGAAACCCACTCCCCGCCGGTTTTGATGACGTCCTTGATCCGGTCGGTGATCATCAGGTAGCCCTCTTCGTCGATGTGGCCCACATCACCGGTGTGCAGCCAGCCGCTGCGCCACAGGCTTTCGGATTTTGCGGGCGCCTTGAAATAGCTCTGGGTCAGCCATGGCGCCCTGAGGACCACCTCTCCGCTGGCGGCGCCGTCGTGCGGCAGGGGCCGGCTGTCGCCGTCCACGACTTCGATGTCCACCAGGGGAATCGGCAGGCCGGTTTTGGTGATGATGTCCAGTTTCTCCTCATCGGAGGCCCCCGGCATTTTTCCCTTGGGCACCCCCAGGCTGATGATCGGGCAGGTCTCGGACATGCCGTAGCCGGTGTAGAGGTCGATACCGATCTCGCGGGCGGACCTGGCCAGCCCTTTGGGCAGCCGGGCGCCCCCGATCACCACCTTCCACCTGGAGAGGTCCACATTCTGAATCACGGGGCTGTTGATCAGCATCTGAAGAATGGTTGGGACGCAGTGGGAGAAGGTCACCTTTTCGCTGCTGATCAGCTTTAGCAGCATTTCCGGCTCATACTTGCCCGGATAGACCTGCTTTACGCCCAAAAGGGTGGCAATATAGGGGAGCCCCCAGGCATGGACGTGAAACATGGGCGTAATCGGCATGTAGACGTCATCGGAGCGGAAGCGGCCGATGGTGTCGTATGAACCGAACGCAATGGCGCACGAGAGGGTGTGGAGCATCAGCTGGCGGTGGGAAAAATGAACCCCTTTGGGGTCGCCGGTGGTGCCGGTGGTGTAGAAGGTCGTCGCTTTGGTGTTTTCATCCAGATCCGGAAAATCGTAGCGCCCCGGGGCTTTCTCCAGAAGTGCCTCATACTCGCCTACCAGCGGCAGGTCGGCTTTGAGTTGGGCGCCGTCTTCGGAGATGGCCACGATGGTTTGCACCGTTTTCAGCTGAGGGTGCAGTTTGGTGAGGATCGGCAGAAAATCGCTGTTGATGATGATCATGCGGGCTTCGGCGTGGTTGATGGTGTAAACGATCTGTTCGGCCGACAGCCGCCAGTTGACCGTCTGCAGCACGGCACCGACCATCGGGATGGCAAAAAAGCATTCCAGGTAGCGGTTGCTGTCATAATCGAAGACCGCCACCGTGTCACCCCGTGAGAGGCCCAGGGTCTCGAGGACATTGGCCAACTGGTGGATGCGCTGGTTTATCTGCCGGTAGGTGTAGCGGGCCTTGTCGCGGTAGACGATTTCCTGGTCCGGTGCGTAGATCAGAGGGGTCTTCAGGAGCGTTTTGACGGTCAGTTGAAACTGAAAGGGGTCGCCGGGCTGATACGATTTTGCGGTCATGCTGACCTCCTGTTTGGGGGGATGATGGGCAGCGCTTTTTGGCTCAAACGGCTCTTGAATAGCATAAACACCCGGTTTAATGAAGAACAAACCCGGGTTGGCGGAAGATTCAGCCCCCTGAAGGCGTCTTTACAATCCCTCCCGGCTGTGCGATAAATTTGACGCAGCGGGCGCCCTTTTTAAGATAACATCTTTTCAGCCCTTGCGGGTGAGCACGTGTATGCTTGAAGCGCTTTGTATTCGGAACTTCGCCATCATCGACGACCTGAGAATCACCTTTCAGGACGGCCTGACGGTGCTCAGCGGCGAAACCGGTGCCGGAAAATCCATCATCATCAGTGCCGTCAACCTGCTTCTGGGCAGCCGCGCAAGCGCCAAACTAATCCGTGCCGGCGCGGATTGCGCCGAATTGGAAGCCTTGTTCCGGATTGCACCGGGCGGCGTGCTTTTGTCGATGCCGGCGGCGGACTGCACCGAGGGCGACGGGCTGGTGGTCCGGCGGCTGATCTCACGCAACGACCGCCACCGGGTCTATCTCAACGGTCGGTTGGCGACCATGCAGGCCCTCGCTGCGGCGACCGAAAACCTGGCCAGCATATCCGGCCAGCACGCCCATCAGGGACTGCTCAACGAGGATCAGCATCTGCTGATCCTGGATCGTTTTGGTGGACAGCTGACCCTTCGGGAAAACCTTGGGGCGTGTTACCGGGAACTCCTGCCCCTGATTCAGGAGCTTAAAACCCTAAACGCCCAAAAGGATCGTCAGACCGAACGCCTGGAGCTGCTGCGATTTCAGCACAAGGAAATTCTGGATGCCGGCATCCAGCCCGCAGAGGATGAGCGGCTCGCCCAGGAGCAGCTGCGCCTGCGCAGCGCCGAAACCCTTTTTCGCACTGCACAGGAGAGCATCGATGGCCTCTACGCCACCGAAGGCGCCGTTGTGGAGCGCCTGGCGGAAATTCAGAAAAGCCTGGAAAAAGTCAGCGGCCTGGACGCCGACCTTGCGCCTGTCTCCCGGCGGCTGGCGGAAACCGGCTACCAGCTGGAGGATCTGGTCGACGAACTGCGCCGCTACCGCGACACCGTGACCATGGACGAGCGGCGCCTGGAGGCGGTCGAGGCCCGACTGGACCTGCTGCACACGCTAAAGCGCAAATACGGCGGCAGTCTGGCGGCGGTGGCCGAACGGCGCGCCGCCATCGAACGCGAGCTGGCGCAGATCGGGGACCTGAATGGCAGGATGGGCGCGGTCCGTCAAGAGATCGCGGCGCAGCAGGTCCGCCTGGCGGATCAGTGTCGCACGCTTTCGGCGAAAAGGAAAAATTCGGCCAGACGCCTGGGCGAAAAGGTCGAAAGCGAACTGGCGTCGTTGAACATGGCCCAGACCCGTTTCGAGGTGTTCCTGCAGCCCATTCAGGCAGACCCCCAGGCCGAGCCCTGCCTGACGGTGGATGGTTTCGTCGCGGGGGAAACCGGTTTCGATCGGGCCTGTTTCATGATCGCCCCCAACGTCGGTGAGGACCTCAAGCCGCTTGCCGCGATTGCCTCGGGCGGTGAACTCTCCCGCGTGGTGCTGGCCCTCAAGGCGATCCTGGCCCAGTCCGATGCGGTCGCCACGATCATCTTCGACGAGGTCGATGCCGGCATCGGCGGTAGGGTCGCGGAAATGGTCGGGCAAAAACTGGCCGCCCTGGCGCGCTACCACCAGGTGATCTGCATTACCCACCTGCCTCAGATCGCCCGGTTTGCCCACCACCACTATCGGATTTCCAAACATGTCGCCGGGGGCCGGACCCATACCCGGATCGAGCCGCTTGCGGCCGAGGCGCGGGTGCAGGAAATCGCCCGGATGCTGGGGGGCGCCACCATTACGGCCAAAACCCTGGAGCATGCCCGCGAGCTGCTTCAAGGACAGGTATAAGCGGCAGATCGCGGTGGCGGGCATACCCTTGACAAGCCCACGGTGGGATATTACAACCTGTCCCTGTTGTTTTTTTTGGGTTTTTACGGAGGAAAGACATGCCACTTTATGAATTTAAATGCCAGCAATGCAACGAAATTTTCGAGCTGCTGGTCATGAGCCGGGAACAAGACGTCGAGATGAAATGCCCCCATTGCGGTGCCGAGGCCTTCGAGCGGGTCTTGAGCACCACCCATTACGCCATGGGCGGCGGCACCGGGTCCGGGACCGGCACCCGGCCGTCGGTCCAGACGCGCACCTGTTCCGGCGGCTCCTGCACCACCTACGACATACCCGGTCCGGCCTGAGCCTCGTCGGCCGGGGCCGCAGGGAGGTGCCATGGCCACCCGTGAGCCGGTTTATATCAGCACCTTCCAACAGGGGGGGCTGGCCGCCAAGATCAAGGCGGCCTGGAAGAAAATGCGGTGCTGCACCCTCTGCCCGCGACGCTGCAGGGTCGACCGTCTGGCCGGCCAAACCGGAATATGCAGAACCGGTCGGTCGGCCGTGGTCTCCAGCATCGGCCCGCATTTTGGCGAAGAGGCGCCACTGGTGGGAAGCCGTGGTTCAGGCACGATATTTTTTACCCACTGCAGTCTGCTGTGCCGCTTCTGCCAAAATTACGATATCAGCCACGGCGGGGCGGGAGACCCCGTGGACATCGCCCAGCTTGCCGACATGATGCTGGCCCTGCAGGGCCAGGGGTGCCACAATATCAATTTGGTCACACCGTCCCACGTGGTGCCTCAAATTCTGGCGGCGGTGGCAGCAGCCGTTCCCAAGGGTCTCAGCCTTCCGCTGGTCTACAACACCAGCGGCTATGACCAGGTGCCCACCCTGGAACTGCTGGACGGCGTCGTCGATATCTACATGCCGGACTTCAAGTTTTGGGACCCCGCCGTGGCGCAGGCCGTCTGCCGCGCCAGAGATTACCCGGCCGTCGCCCGCGCGGCGTTGAGAGAAATGCACCGCCAGGTGGGCGACCTTCGACTGGATTCCGATGGGGTGGCGCGCCGGGGGTTGCTGGTGCGCCACCTGGTGATGCCCCACGGCCTGGCCGGCACGCCCGCGGTCATGGCTTTTATTGCCGAGGAAATATCCCCGGACACGTACATCAACATCATGACCCAGTACCGGCCCTGCGGCCGGGCGTTCGAAGACCCTCTGCTGGCGGACAGGCCAACTCAAAGTGATTTCGAGCATGCCTTTGAAGCCGCCCGGGCGGTCGGTTTGAATCGGCTGGACAAACCCCGTCGTGTGTTCGCTTTTTTCTGACGGGTAATCTGTGGCGGCGGATTTCAAACCGGTCGGCGTCGGAAACCGATGCTCGGAGGGCGCACTGGCCGTTTCGGAGAACGCAACCCTCAAAACCCGAGCCAACCCGATGACGCACCACATATACGCAATCGGCGATATCCATGGCTGTGCCGACAAACTTCGCCGTCTGATCGATCAACTGGATATCGACCCCGAGCGGGACCAGCTGGTTTTCGTCGGGGATTATATCGATCGGGGGCCCGCCGCCTTCGAGGTGGTGGACTACGTGCTGGGGCTGAAGACCATTTTCCGGCATGTGGTTTTTCTCAAAGGCAACCACGAACAGATGATGGCGGATTACCTCGCCGGACCCGACAAGTTGACCTTTCTGATAAACGGCGGTCAAGCGACCCTGGACAGCTACCTTCGTCATCGCCGAAACCCCCAGGCGCCGGTGGTTCCCGTCCGGCATCAAGCCTTTTTCAAGGAGCTGCGGCTCTTCTACGAAACCGAAAACTATATTTTCGTGCACGCCGGCCTGAAACCCAAGGTACCGTTGGCTCAGCAGCGCTCCAGTGACTTGTTGTGGATTCGGTCCCGGTTCATTTATTCGGACGTTGACTTCGGCAAGCCGGTGGTTTTCGGGCACACGCCGTTTCCCGAGCCGCTGGTGCAGGCCAACAAGATCGGGATCGACACCGGCGCCGTGTACGGTCGCCAACTGACTTGTGTAAAACTGCCGGATCTGGTTTTTTTTCAATCGGCATAAACGGCGCCGATTTCCAAATGGCGAAATGGGTGCCGCCAATCAGGGAGGACGCCACGGTCATGAGTGACTTCCAAACAGTGAAGACGGTTTTCGGTAAATGCATGTCTGGAGTTCGCCTCGCGGTGTCGGTTTTTTTACTCCTGAGCCTCATGGTGATCCCGGCGCTCGCCGAGCGCCTCAGTGTGGCGGTGCCGATCGCCAACATTCGGTCGGGGCCCGGCGGCAACCACGAGCTTCTGTGGAAAGTGGAAAAATATCACCCCCTGGAGATTGTCAAAAAGTCGGGTTCCTGGTATCAGTTCAAGGATTTTGAGGGCGACAGCGGTTGGATCAGTGCGCCGCTGCTGGCCAACGTCCCGGCGGTGATTACCAAAAACGATAACTGCAATATCCGATCGGGTCCCGGGACCGAGCATGATGTGGTTTTTGTCGTCGACCGCGGGATTCCCTTCAAGGTTCTGGATAAAAAGGAGAAGTGGCTTCAAATCCAGCACGCCGATGGGGACAAGGGCTGGATTTACGGTAACCTGGTGTGGTGAATTTCTTCCCTCCGGACGAATACAAAATCCATGTTGCAACTGTTCACCGCTTGCCAAGCTCCCGGCGCAAGGCCCGTTGATAGTTGCATACCCGTTCTTGAATTTGGAGGCGCAATGGCCAAGAAAAAAAAAATCAGTCGCAAGGAGCTGCTCAACCAGCAGGACGAATTTTTGACATATTCTGCCAAGTTGCTGCAATACGCAGCCCAGCATAAAAAACGGTTGGCGGTGGCGCTGGGGGTTTTATTTGCGGTGGGGATCGCGGTCAGTGGCTACCAGTATTTTTCGGCGCAGAATGAGAAAAAGGCATTCGCCTTGGTGGCGCAACACCATCAGCGCTACGAAACGCTGGCCTCCCAGCAGGACGGCGTGGAAGCCTACCGGGCGGTCGAAAAGGATTTCAAGGCGATTATTGACGACTATTCCGGCACCCAAGCCGCCAGGATCGCCGCCGTCATGTTGGCCAATATCAGTTATCAGGGGGGTGACTATGACACCGCCATCGCCCTTTACCGTCAGAATCTGAAAGCCTTCGAGCACGATCCGGCTATCCAGAGCCTGATGCTGAGCAACCTGGGCTATTGCCGGGAGGCGAAAAAAGAATATCAGGCTGCCGCCCAGTATTTTGACCAGATCGTTCAGGGAAACCGTTTTTTAATGAAAGACGATGCCCTTTTCAGTCTGGCGCGGGTGTACGACGCAATGGGGGCAAAAGAAAAGCGCCTGGCGGCGCTCAACCGGCTTGTTTCAGACCACAAAGATTCGATTTACCATGACGTCGCGCGCGAGCTTGTCGCCGGCTCGAGTTGAGGGCACACCGCCAGGATCAGGCCGCCACCGTGGCCGGTATCTGATCCTGGCGGCCTGCCGATGCAACCTGTGACCGGATACGGGGCCACCGGTCGAGAGACCCCGGATCCCGCCGGTCACTCTTTGGACTTGACGTCCAATCCCAGCTTTTTGATTTTCATATTCAATCCGCTTTTTCCAATCCCCAGCAGTTCCGCCGCGTGGGCCTGAACGTTTTGGGTTATTTTCAGCGCCCGCTGGATCATTTTCTTTTCGATCAGGGTCAGTGTTTCGTTCAGGTTGGCGTTGGCCGGGATGCCGTCCAGGTACATGGTCGTGGTCAAGTTGTCCTTGAAATCGAGGGGCAGATCCGCTTCACGGATGACATCGGCAGGGCACAGGATCATGGCCCGTTCGATCACGTTCTCCAGTTGGCGGACGTTGCCCGGCCAACTGTAATCATAAAAAAGGCGCTCCACTTTAGGATCCAGCCCTTTGATGGGGACGTCGGTCTTGCGCTCGCCGGCGTACTTTTGGATAAAGTGATCCACCAGCAGTCGGAGGTCCTCCTGGCGCTTGCGCAGGGGAGGCAGGGCGATGTGGACGACGTTGAGGCGATAAAAGAGGTCCTCGCGGAACCGTCCGGCTTTGACCTCTTTTTCCAATTCCTTATTGGTTGCAGCGATCAGGCGGATATCGACCGAAATCGGCCTGACGCCTCCCACCCGTTCAAACGCCTTCTCCTGGAGGACCCGAAGCAGTTTGACCTGCAGGTTCTGGGACAGCTCCCCGATTTCATCCAGGAAAAGGGTGCCGGTGTCGGCCAGTTCAAAACGCCCCTTTTTCATTGCAACCGCGCCCGTGAAGGCCCCTTTCTCATGGCCGAAGAGTTCACTTTCCATCAGGCTTTCGGTCAGGGCCGAACAGTTGACCGCGATAAAGGGCTTTTTATTGCGCGGGCTGTTGTAGTGGATCGATTTGGCCACCAGTTCCTTGCCGGTTCCGCTTTCGCCTTCGATCAGGACGGTTGCCGTGGCCGGGGCCACTTTGTGGACCATCTGGAAAACATCCCGCATCACCTTGCTTTTGCCGATGATGTTGCCGAAACGGTACTGGGATTCAAAGGCGCTTCGGAGCTGGCGGTTTTCCTTCATCACCCGGTACATGGCAACGGCTTTTTTGACATGCAGCACCATGCGTTCGTTTTCAAACGGTTTCTGAAGGTAGGTGTAGGCCCCCTTCTGCATGGCCTCCACCGCTTTTTCCACCGTGCCGTGGGCTGTCATCATGATGACGGGCAGGTCGGCTTCGATGGCCTTGATCCGCTCCAGCAGCTCGATGCCGTCCATCGAGGGCATTTTCATGTCCGTCAGCACCAGGTCCACGTCCGAATTTTCCAACGTGTTCAGCGCTTTCTCCGCGCTGCTGGCCGTCAAGGTTTCAAAACCCTCTTCACTCAGCACGGCGCTGAGAATGGCCAGGTAATTTTTTTCATCATCAACGATCAGAATGGTTTCCATCAGAAGATCAAACGCTCTTGATTGGTTTTTGGGGCATTACCAGCTGTGGGCCTTGGCCGCTATCGTCGCGTTGTCAGACGCCGGCCCGCACAGCCGATCCAAGGGCACCGGCCTCTTTTGGGGACGGTTTCATTCAGGCAACAGGGGCAGGGCGACCGTGACCCGGGTGCCGCCCTTCGGACGATTTGCGATCCAGACTTTGCCGTCGTGAGATTCGACGATGTTCTTGACGATCCCCAACCCCAGACCCGTACCCATTTCCTTGGTGGTGAAAAACGGGTTCCAGATCTTTTCCTTGACTTCCTCCGGGATGCCCGTGCCGTTGTCGTCGAAATGGATCAGCGCCTGCCGGTTGCCCATTTCGATTATCACCTGCAGCCTGCCGCCATCCGGCATTGCCTGCATGGCGTTGATCAGGATGTTGAGAAAAGCCTGATAGAGCATGTCGGCGTCTGCCAGGATAGCGGGCAGACGCCGGTCTATGTGCCTTTCCACCACACAGCCCTTCTCTTTGAGCTGCGCTTCCAGAAACGCCAAGTTTTTCTCGATAATTTCCTCCACCCGACACGCCACCCGCTTCGGCTCCTTGGGCCTGGCATAATTGAGAAAGTCGGTGATGATATCGTTTAATCGACCGGCCTCTTCGACGATGATTTGCGGGATTTGGTTTTCCGGATCGAGCTGCGCCATTTTTTTCTGCAGGTGTTCGGCCGAGCTCCGAATTATCCCCAGAGGATTCCGAATTTCGTGGGAAATGCCCGCCGTCAATTTGCCCAGTGATGACAGGTGCTCCGCCCGGCTCAATTCCTCCTTGAGGCGCAGGCGCTCCTGGGATCGGCTTTCGATGATAGCCTCGCCCCGCTTGACGACAAAAAGAAGGGAGAGAAAGAGAACGCCCATGACCGCTGTGGAGGAAAGAATAACGACCAGCTGAAACCTGAAAAAAGTCCGGTATTCGTCGGAAAGGTCCTGGACGATTTCAACAACCCCCAGAACTGGTCCCGAAATTCTAGACAGCGGTTTTTCGGCCCGCAGGGCGGCAAACGTGATAATTTTGCTCTCTTTGGGAACCCCAAGAAAAATTTCCAGAAAATTCCCTCGTTGAACCAGCCGGGAAGTGGGACGGCCCTCCAGTGCGTAGCGGTATTCCGGTCCCCCCAGATCCTGCTTGCCGATCAAATCCTTGTCATAACTATAGGAGACAGTATTGTTTTTGTCAAAAATATTAACGCTTTCCACCTTGAAACTGTGAAAGGTGCTGCGAACCACCTTGTCCATGCGATCAAACTGCTCGGGGTTTCGCAGTTGGATTTTGCCGTATTTGAGGGCCACCGGAATCACAAATTGCAAAAAGACTTGATGGTTGAGGTTTTCCACCAGCGCAAGGGCATAGTCCTCGCTTTTTTGGCGCTGATTGGCGCGTGCCCAGTGGGTGTTCAGGGCCGCTAAGACCAGGGTTCCCAGGAATATGGCGATCAGGCTGGAAAAAGTGAAATATTTGACTAGCCTGAAGGGTTTGGTTTTTTCCTCAGTGGGCGGGAATTTCATAACCTTTCAATTCCGTGTTCGAATTCCGTCTTAAGGACTCTCATGTGAGGGCCCCGAAAAAAAACAATGCCACATCCGCAGTCATCTGGCGGCATTATTTATGTCTAAAGGCTTTTGATAGTCAAACGCAAGTGATTTTTGGGGCCTGACCCGATCCCGTGCGCCCACGCGCGGCTTTGGCTTGGCGCGGCGCAACGGCAGCGGCGGGCGGTGGCGCCGCAAGCTGGTGAAAATCCATCTTCCCAAGCGTGTGCGTTATCGGTCCCAAGCAAGGGCTGCGACACATCATATGGTGCGGCGAAACCATCTTCAGGGCCATATGTAGCGTCACGCGATTGTCGCCTCGGGTGCTAACTAGCTGGGAAAGTTATGTTAAAGTTTGGGATAGCCATCTCCGATAACCTTAGTACCAGACGGAATCCGGTAAATTTCGTCGCGATTTGAAGGGTAACGGCAACGGCAGACAATGGTGCTTTTAGGAGCTTAACGTTTTCCTTTCAGCCTCGGAATGGGAGGCGTTTTCAATCGATTCATTCCCTGGAACGCCAAGAATGCAAGCAACAGGAAACCTCGAAGTGGGCAAAAATTCCCTTAAGGAAATCCGCGAATCCCTCTTGATGAGTAAGTCCGAACTCGCCAGAAGCGCCCATGTTTCGCCGATCACCATAAGCCGTATAGAAAAAGGTATGGCCTGTAGAATGGAAACCAAGCGAAAGATCATCCTGGCGCTGGGGTTCAAACTCAAAGACAAAGACAAAATTTTTAACGATTAAAAGAGAATACCATGTTTTTCGGAAAAAAAGACAAGCTTGTCGGCCTGGACATCGGCTCGAGATCCATCAAGGTAGCCGAGTTGGCGGAAACCAAAAAAGGCCCCAGCCTAAAGAAGTTCGGGCTGATAGACCTTGCCCCGGGAGCCATTGAGGAAGGCCTCGTGCGGGACCCCAAAGCCGTTGCGGACAGTATTCGGGAGCTTTTCAAGCTGTACAATATCAGCGAGCAGAATGTCGCGATTTCCATCGGGGGCTATTCCGTTATCGTCAAAAAAATATTTGTTCCCGCGATGGCGGAAGAAAAGCTCCAAGAGACGATTCATGTCGAGGCTGAACAGTATATTCCCTTTGATATCAGTGATGTCAATCTCGATTTTCAGATTCTCGGAGAAAGTGAACACAACACAAGCCAGATGGCCGTGATGCTGGTCGCCGCCAAGAAAGAAATGATCAACGACTACGTGCAACTGGTTCAAATGGCCGGGCTGAACCCTTGCACGATCGACATCGATGCTTTTGCGCTGCAAAACATTTTTGAAATCAATCACCGGGATGATGGCGACAATGTGGCGTTGATCGATATTGGCGCCAGCAAAACCTCGCTGAATATCCTGAAAGCCAAAACCTCGGTTTTCATGCGGGATGTTTCCCTTGGGTGCTCCCAGATCAATCAAAAGATAACGTCCCTTTTGGGGTGTTCGTTTGAAGAAGCCGAACAGATCAAGCTCAGCGATCAGCCCGAGGGCATCTCACCCGAGGGTCTGCGGGACATCACCGCTACCATTGTTACCGATTGGTGCACTGAAATTCGAAGAGCGCTTGATTTTTTCTATTCCACCTACCCCGACGATCAGGTCAAGCGGATCGTTCTGAGCGGCGGCGGGGCCAATATCGCCGAATTCAGGGATCTTCTGGCGGTGGAAACCTCAGCGGATGTTGTGGCGATCAACCCTTTTGCCGGGTATTACGTCGACGACGAAAAGTTCGATCCGGCATATTTGGAAAAAATCGGTCCCCAGGCAGCCATTTGCATGGGATTAGCTAACAGAAGAGTAAATGACAAATGATACGAATCAATCTACTGCCATTTCGGGCGGCGCGAAAAAAGGAAAATGTTCGCAAGCAGGCGTCTATTTTCATGCTTTCGATTTTTTTGGGCGTCATTCTGCTTGGGTACTTGAATTTCACATTCGGCAGCAAGGTCCGCAAGATGTCGACTCAGATCCAAGACACCAAAACTGTCCTGGCGCAATTCGATGTCCAAGCCAAAGAAGTCGACCAGATACAAAAAGATCAGGAAGTCCTCAGAAAAAAGATCGACGTGATCACCAACCTCAAATCCAATCGCAAAGGGCCGGTTCTGCTCTTGGATAGCCTGACCCAGTTGGTCATACCCAAGCGTATGTGGCTCACCAACCTCGAGGCCAAGGGTGATGGGGTCAACATCAAGGGCGTCGCCCTCGACAACCGCACCGTTGCGGATTTCATGACCCAGCTGGAAAAATCCAAACTGTTTGCCAGCGTAAGCCTGTCGACGCTCAATCAGAAGCCCATCAGGGAAGAAATGAATCTGAAGAGTTTTATCATCACCTGCAACAAAGCGATGGCAGAAAACACGGTGACGAGCGAGGCCAAAAAACAATGAAAAAGTCACACAATCCCATTCAAATTCTGGATCCGGTTTTCGGAAAATTTGAAAACGTATCGAAGCTTCACCGGATTCTCATTTTCTGCGGAACCATCGCGGTTCTTGTCGGCGGCTTCACTTACTTTTCCTACTACCCAAAGCTGAAGACCTTGAACGTTCAGAAAAAGGAGTACACCCTTCTTCAGCAAAAGCTGGCCGCGGCCCAACAGAAGGCGGCCAACCTGGAAAAATTTCGGGCGGAGAAGCGCGAAGCCGAAGCCCGCTTCCAGGTGGTTAAAAAAGCCCTTCCGGAAAAGGAGGATATTCCTTCCCTGCTGGCAGGCGTCTCCCAGTCCGGCCAGGATTCGGGGTTGGAGTTTGTCCTCTTCCAGCCCAATCCGGAAGTTGTCAAGGACTTTTACGCCGAAATTCCGGTCTCCATCAATGTGACCGGTGAATACCACGATGTGGCGTCCTTCTTCGATCGGGTATCGCGTCTTTCCAGGATCGTGGACATCAAGGATATCGAGATGACCCCGGTTTCCGAAAACAAAACGGCCAGGAAATCCTCACAGAGCGGTTCGCAGACAGTCGCCGCGAATACTCTGAGCACAAAATGCACCGCTGTCACCTATAAGTTCGTTGAAAAGGCACCCGAGCAACCGGACAAAAACGCCACCACGTCTAAAAAATCCGAAAAGAAGAAATAAGCCATGGATAAAAGACACGCCCTTAAAGTGACCGCCGCCTGTTTCGTCCTTTCGTTTGCAATCCTCACGGGCTGTGACAAACAGTCCAAAACGGCTCGCAACCCGGAAGTTATAAAAAAGAAGATCGTTGTGGCCCAGACCGACGACCGGTCGGCAGAAGTCAAAAAGACCCAAGCCGGGACGGTCGGCAGAGACGAGACCCCCGCGACCGAAAAAGCAGACAGCCTGGAAATCAACACCCTGGAAACTGCCGCGCTATACAATCCGGAAGGCAAAACCGACCCTTTCGCGCCGCTTTTTAGGGAAGAACCGGTGGCGGCCTCCGGCTCCCTGGCGGTCAAGACCCAGCGGGCGCAGCAACGGATTCCCTTGACACCCCTGGAAATGGTGGATCTCAGCCAGCTCAAACTAGTGGGCATTCTGCGTGCGGAAAGCGGCAACAAGGCCCTCGTCGAGGAGTCCAACGGAAAGGGGTACGTCATTAAAAAGGGGGTCTATCTGGGGTCTCGCGGCGGGCGCCTGGAAGAGATCCTCAAAGACAGCATCATCGTCTACGAACCCCTGTTGCCGGTGCATGAGGTCGACGAAAAGTCCATTTACGACGTGGAGGGCAAAAATTTCTCGATCTTTGAAGCCGAGGGCAAAAAATTCGCCAATGTTGATGGAAAGAAGTTCGAGGCGCTTGTCAGCAATATAGACGGTAAAGCCTTTTTTGTTGACCCCAAAGAACTAAAACTTCAGAAACCTGCTGGAGAATGACAACATGAACTACCCAATGGCAAACATCTTTTCGAAACGAGCGCTGAGACTCTGTGTGGCAATTCTGGCGGTGGCTTTTTGCGGATGCGCCACCCAAACGGCGAACAACGGCCCCGGGGGCGAGTTGGCAACCCCATCCGCCAAGCAGCGGATTTCCAAAATCACCACCAGCCAGGATGCCGAGACGGTTACGGTAAGATTGGCGGCCGATCAGAAGCTGGCCTATACCGCCATCAAGCAGCCGAAACCGCTGGCTGTGGTTCTTTACTTTCCGGAAACCGGGATGGATCCGGTGGGTCCCCTTCTGACGCCAATCCCCAATGACGTCATTTCGGATATCAAAGTTGCGGGAAAAGAGGTCGGCGGCACGCCGGCGCGCGTCGAAATTCTGTTGAAGAAAGATGTGCGCTATGATGTCACCGCCGACGACCGGAACCTTTACCTTGTGTTCAGCAAGACCGCTGAAGCCCCGGCCCCCGTGCGGGCGGGGACCCAGGCGGCCGTTTCGGGGGCGGCCCAGGCGGCCACACGATTTGAACAGATCGAAATCGTGCCCCAAAACGATCGCGTCGATCTGCTGATCCGCGCTGACGGGCCGGTCAACGATTACAAGACATTTTCAATTGAAACCCCGCCGCGAATGGTTTTTGATCTGCCCAAAGTCAAGCTCGCGGGCAATAAAGAGCAAAACTTTACGGTCAAATCCCCGTTGATCAGCCAGGTTCGGGTGGCGGGCTATCCGGATCGCACGCGGGTCGTTCTCGACACCGACCCGAAGTATTTCAAAGGGTTTTCCGCCGAGGTGAGTGAAAAGGGTCTGATGATTCATGTGGTCGACCCCGCCAAACCCGTGACGGCCACGCCGGCAGTACCCGTCGCCGCGCCGGCCGTCGCCCGTGCGGCGGCCTCCGGTGAGCCGGCCTGGGTCAACCGGATCGACTTTTCAAGCGAAGCGGACGGCAGATCCGCCATCATTATTGGAACCAGCCAGGCCGTCCAGTACAAGGTCACCAAGAACGGCGAGAAGAAACTCGATCTGAATCTCTTCAATACCAGCCTTCCCGGGCACCGCAAGCGCCCCCTGATCACGACGCGCTTTGAAAGCGCCGTGGATCGGATCGTTCCGGTTCAGACCAAGGAGATGACCGATCGGTCCCTGATATCCATCGAACTGCGTGAAAATGTCCCGTATTTTGTCGAGCAAAAGGATAACCTGCTGACCCTGCGTTTTGAAAAATCGAAGATTCCGCCGCAACCGGTCGCATCGGCCAACCTGCCCGGCTGGCAAAAGGCCCTGACGGAAGGTGACGTCCAGGATGATGGCCCAACCGCCAGGGCGGCTGCGCCGCAGGCCGCCCCGGCCGCCGCAGTCACGGCGGCGCTGTCCGCGGTGTCGGCAGGCAAGTGGGACGAACTCGAACGCGGCGTGACCTACGCCAAAGCTCAAAGCGGACCGGAAGCCTATGATCTGCAGCGGTTGGAAACCAAGGGGTCCAAGGCCAATCTGGACATCTACACCACCGAAACGGTCAAACGCTACACCGGCGAAAAGATCTCGCTGGATTTTTATGAGACCGACATCAAAAATGTCTTTCGGATTTTGCGGGAGGTGAGCGGCAAGAACTTTGCCATCGACAAGGATGTCAGCGGTCAGGTGACCCTGAGCTTCGAAGCCCCGGTGCCCTGGGACCAGGTGCTCGACCTGGTCCTCAAGATGAATCAGCTGGGCCAGGTTTACGAAGGCGATATCATCCGGATTGCAACCCTCGAGACCATGGAGAAGGAAGAGCTCAAGCGCCAGGACAAGCTCATCGCCCTGCAGCGGTCCCGCAAGCAGGAAGATCATGTCACGGCCTTTATCCCGGTAAACTATACCGCGGCCGATTCCATCAGACCCCACGTGGAGGTCATTCTGACCAAGGCCGTCGATGATCGCAACAAGGACCACTTCGGCAAGATTTCCGTGGACACCCGCAACAATCTGCTGGTGGTCACCGATGCCCCGACGGTTATCAAGCGGGCCAAGGAAATTGTCCGAAAACTGGACACCGTGACCCCCCAGGTGATCATCGAGGCCCGGATCGTGGAGGCCACCTCGGAATTCTCCAAGGGTCTTGGCATCGAGTGGGATTTTGACGGAAATACCGACAGCAACAGCCTGGGCGGTCTGGTGGGGTACAACACGGCGGTCAATCTGGGCGCCTTGGGCGGCAACCTGGGGACCGCCGGCATCAGCTTTCAGCGCCTTTTCGGCTCCCAGTTCACCTTGAATGCCCAACTGAACGCGTCTGAAACCCAGGGCGATCTCCGGATCATTTCCTCGCCCAAAGTCGTGACCGTCGACAACACGGAAGCCCGGATTGCACAGGGGCAGGAAATTCCCTACTTTGAAGAGTCGGAGTCGGGTGGCACGACGGTCAAATTCAAGGAGGTCAATCTGGAACTGATCGTCACCCCGCACATCACCAATGACGACCGGGTGGTCATGAAAATCCGGGTTCTCAAAAAGGACGTTGCGGGTTTCACCCTGGGGGTGCCGTTTCTGGACACCAAGGAGGCCGTCACCGAAATGCTGGTCAATGATGGCGACACCGTGGTCATCGGGGGGGTCAACAAGGATACCAACCGCAACAGTCAGGCCGGTATTCCCTATTTGAACAAGATTCCAATGCTGGAGTGGCTTTTCAGCTCTGATTTTGAAGAGAACCGGAAGGAAGAGCTCTTGATTTTCATTTCGCCGAAAATCGTCCGCCTCGCCCAGCGCTGAGATCTCTCCTGGCCTTCTGAAAACACGCAAAGCCCCGGTGACCAACGGTCACCGGGGCTTTGCGTTTGGGCTGTACGGCACCGTTTTCACCCCAAGGGGTGCTTGGGGGGCTCAACCGCAATGAGACGGTCGCGGGTCGCTTAAAAACGCCGCCGGGGCTTCAGGAGCCGTAATGCTGCCGCAGAATCCCGGCCTCCTGGCGCGCTTTGGCGGCAAAGGCGCTGTCGGGCTCAACGGCGGCGGCCTGATCGTAAGCGCTCAGGGCCTTGGTGTATTCCTGGTTGAGTTGATAGGCCTGGCCCAGAAAAAAATGGATCTCCGCTGCCAGGGGCGCCATACCCACGGCTTTTTCCAATTTGGCGACAGCCTCCGGCCCATTTCCCATGGCGATGTATGTTTTGCCCAGACCCAAGAGGGCCGGCAGGAAATCGGAACGGATCTTGAGGGCTTTCAGATAGTAGGCTTCCGCCGAAGTGAAGTCGCCCTTGTTGTAGTAAGCATAGCCGAGATTGGTGAGCGGGTAGTGGGGGGTGGCATAGAGAAGGTTTTCGCTCAACTCCTTGAATATGACGATCGCGGTATCCCACTCTTTTTTCTGGAGATAGACTTCACCAAGATTGTTTTGGGCCACGGCGTAACCGGGCTTCAGCTCGATGGCCCGCTTGAAGTGATGAATCGCCAGATCCAGGCGGTCCTTGATGCGGTAAAAAAGCCCCAGGTCGTTTTGCAGAATCGGGTCCTCGGGGTTGAGCTTTTCGGCGGCGAGGAACTCTTTCAAGGCGGCAGGATAATCCCCCTGCTGCATCAAGGCCTCGCCCAGGTTTCTGGAGGCCTCCGCCTTTTTTTTGTCCGAGACAGGTTGTTGCGAGGCACAGGCGGCAAGAAGCGCCGCTGCCAGTCCGATCATCACGAAATAAGATATTTTGCGCATTTTTTTCCCGTCATTGCCGATTTAAGAGTTATTCATCGAGGGTCAGGACCATAGGTCAAATTTACGATTTTGACCCCGTTTTCAATCAAGAATTGGGCGATTTCATAGTGCAGCGGAACCGCGCTGATCAAAAGATCGCCGTCGCGCCGGGTGACCCGAAAGCCGGGGATTGTGATGGCCACATTATAGGTTTCCGGTCGTTTCGCCGCCAGGAAAACCGGGTTCTCCGCGAAGGGGACCTTCAGCGCCGTGAAGACCTTGCGCAGAATGCTGCTGGCGCCGTCATCGGCTTTGATCTGGATGATGTCCAACCCGGTTTTTTGGATCAGGGAAACGGCGTCCCCGTAAAGCTCACCGTAATCGACGAGGATTTTTTGGCCGTCTTCCGATGAAATCAAGTTTGAGGTGGCCGCAATCTGGATCCCGCCGTAGGGAAAGGAAATGGTTGTCTTCTCGGTGTATTGAAGGCCCAGAAGGGCGGTTACGGTTTTTAACAAATCGTCGGGTGTCGAACCTTCAATGGCGTTTCGGGCGGCATCCGGGATGGTGTAGCGCAGCACCCTGCCGTTGCCGCGTGTGAGTTCCTTTCCTTTGAAGACTTCCCGGAGGATGATGTTGTTCTGCTCCAAATAGCGGCTGATGGCGTCGGGGGTGGTCTCCGCCGCTGAGTCGATCAGGGTGATGCATTCCCGGCGGGGTGTCATCCCCGCACCGGCCGGCTCCTGAAGGATCCAGCGGGCCCGCACGATGACCCCGATGCCGTTGTCGCCAAAGGCCAGTTCGTTGTCCAGCAATTCGCTGCCCAGGGAGTGAAACGCGGCCTCCAGGACTTTTTCCGCCGAGGCGCCGGCGGGCAGCGGCGCAATCTTGGCCTGGGGCCAGTGGGCTTTGATGACCGCGATGTCTTTTTCCGGGAGGCGGTCTTCCAGGGGAAAGATCAGACGCGTGCCGTTGCTGAATTCCATCAACGGGCTGAGGGCAAGATCCAGCGCGACATCCTGGCCGTCCTGGCCGGGGAAGTAATACCTGCCGCTGGCTGACAGTTTGGCGTCCAGGGCGGCGGCGGCGGCTTCAAAGGCGGAGTCGGCCATTTTGGCCAGTTCCTGCTCCGGTTTTGGGATGGGGAGCTGGGGGCTGGATGCGATCGGTTCGTTTGGGGCGGCCGGTTCGGGTGCTGTGACGCCCCGGGGCGCTGGATCAATGTCGGCGCGAAGGGCACCCGTGCTGTCGAAAAGCGACTCGTACCAGTCCTCATTTACCAGTTTGGGGTCAGGCAGCTGGATCTTCTGCCCGGCATAGATCCGGTTCAGGTTTTTGATGTCGGGGTTGTTGAGTTTGAAAAGTTTGATGCCCTCTTTGTAAATTTCCGAGCCGTAATCGCCGAATTGCCTGGCAATCAAAACCGAAATGGTGTCCCCCGGCTGGATCTGGTATTCAGAGCTGTAGGAGGAAATCAGATCCGACACCTTGGAAAGGGTGACAAACGGGATCGTGATCACACCCGTTTCCTGCCCGGGAAAGGTGTCGGGCTTCAGCTTTTTGAGGGGAATAAAAAGGCTCTGGCCGGGCAGAATGATATTGATGTCCGGGATATGGGGGTTGATTCGCTGAAAAATGCCCAGGAATTCCTGAAAATCAGCGGTGGAGATTTCCCCTTTTTGCCGAAAAACTTTCAGCACATAGTCATTTTTTTGAACCATGTAGGGATCGCAAAGGATGTCCGTACCGCGGTCTTGCTGAACCACATAGGTTTTGTAAAGAAAGCCGGCGCCGGCAGGCTGGGGTGCCGTCAAAGCGCTGCAAAGAAAAGCCAGTAAGAGCAGAAACCCTGAAATCCGATCTGCCCATGGGGTGGTGATCATGGCGTTTTTACCTTTTTAAGGTCCAGGGCCGCGGCGATTTCCTCGCAGACCCGGTCGACAAAACGGTGAAAGTCCGCTCCAGTCAGCGGTCTGCCGGGTGCCGGAAATTTTTCCAGATCCTCGGGGCGGACCAGGCGGGGGCGGTTGATCAGGGCGGGGTCGGGTGTGATTTCAAACTCCGCGGGAAAGCGGCCCTCAAAGTACATTTCCTGAAAGCCTGAAAATTTGAGCGCATGGGCCGTGGAGTCGATAACCGCCACCTCATCTGCGGAAACAAAGCCTTTTTCACGGGCGGCGACCAGACCGGCCAGCGATTCACCGCCATGGGTGCAGGCGATGTGGCCGTTGCGGTTGGCCCAAAGCTCCCAATCCATGATGGCCTGTTCGCAGACCTCCACGAAAAAGACCCGCTGGCCGCCGGCGGTTTGATTGTAAAGATCCGCCAGATAAACCACCCGGGGCATGGAAACCGGGTTGCCGATCATGGCCGCCTGGGCGACGCTGGCGCGAACGGTGACCGGCTCAAATTTGCGTTTGGCGGGGTCCTGCTCACGGTAATAGCGGAAAACCGGGTTGGCGTGGCTGGACTGAACCCCGATGATCTTGGGCAGGTGCTGAATAATGCCCGTTTCGTAAAATTTCAAGAACCCGCTCATTACCGCGGTGATGTTCCCGGCGTTGCCGATGGGCACGACGACAACCTTGCGGGCGAGATCGTACTCGAAATCCTGTGCGATTTCGTAGGAATACGATTCCTGGCCGAGAATCCGCCAGGCGTTTTTGGAATTCAGGAGGGCAACGGCGTAGCGCTCCGAGAGCGCCTCGACGACTTTCATGCAGTCGTCAAAGACCCCCGGAATTTCAAACACATCGGCACCGCTGCCCAGCGGTTGGGAGAGTTGCTGGGGGGTGACTTTTTTGTGGGGCAGCAACACGGCCGACTTGACATGCGGCTTCAGGTAAGCGGCATAAAGCGCCGCGGCCGCGGAGGTGTCGCCGGTGGAAGCGCAGATCGCCAGAACGTCCGACACGTATCCTTCGCGCAACAGGTAGTTGATGTAGCTCAGCGCGCTGGCCATGCCGCGGTCCTTGAAGGAGGCGCTGGGGTTCTGGCCGTCATTCTTGAAATAAAACCGCATGCCGGCGCGTTCCTGCATGATCCCGTTGGCCTCTACGACGGGGGTGTGGCCTTCGCCGAGGTAGACGATGGCGTCCAGGGGAATGACCGGGCCGATGAATTCGTGATACCGGTAGATGCCCTTGAGCGCCGGGACCGTCAGCATCTTGCGGCAATCGAAGAGCCGCTGCCAGGTTCGGGGGGCAATTGCCTTAAAGCGGTCGAAATCCGGGTTGTGGATCAGCAGCACCTGGCCGCATTGCGGGCAGGTGTAGAGCAGTTTTAGAATGCCGTGCCGTGCGCCACACCCCAGGCAGCGGTAAACTAAGGCGCCTGTGGGTTTGGGGATCAGCAGCGGCCGGATGTCTTCGGGGAAATCGTCGATTTTCATCTGGCAATCCGCTCCATTCCACCCATATAGGGCCGCAACGCCTCGGGGATTACGACCGAGCCGTCGGGCTGTTGATAATTTTCCAGAATGGCGGCCACGGTCCTTCCCACGGCAAGGCCGGATCCGTTCAGGGTATGCACCAGTTCGGTGCCTTTCTGACCCTTGCGCCGGAAACGGATATCCCCACGCCGCGCCTGGAAACTTTCACAGTTGCTGCAGGAGGAAATTTCACGGTAGACGCCCTGGGACGGCATCCAGACCTCGATATCATAGGTTTTGGCGGCCGAAAAGCCCATATCACCCGTGCAAAGTGTCAGCACCTGGTAGGCCAGACCCAGCCGCTGGAGAATGGCCTCGGCATTGGTCAGCATTTTTTCCAGCTCGTCATAGGAGGTTTCCGGAGTGGCGAATTTCACCATTTCAACTTTGTTGAACTGGTGCTGGCGGATCAGACCGCGGGTGTCTTTGCCGTAGGAGCCCGCTTCACTGCGGAAGCAGGGCGTGTAGGCCGTGTAGTAGATCGGCAGACGGTCCTCCTCGATAATTTCCCCCTGGTGAATATTGGTAAGCGGCACTTCGGCGGTCGGGATCATGAAGTAGTCCCAACCTTCCAGCTTGAAGAGGTCTTCCTCGAATTTGGGCAGCTGGCCGGTGTGGGTCATGGTGCTGCGGTTGACCATGAACGGGGGTAAAACCTCAGTATAGCCGTGGTCGCCGGTGTGCACGTCCAGCATAAAGTTGATCAATGCCCTTTCCAGCCGGGCACCGGCACCGATGTAGAGGGGAAAGCGGGCGCCGGCGATTCGGGCCGCGCGCTCGAAATCGAGTATTTGTAGATTTTCGCCGATGGTCCAGTGCGCCTGGGGGGGCGTGTCGAAGGCCGGCACTTTTCCCACCTTTTTGCGCACCGGGTTGTCTTCACTGCTTTTGCCTACCGGAACGGAGTCGTGAGGGATATTGGGCAGACGCATCAGGAAGTGGTTCAGGGTTTCGTCCAAGGCCCCCAGAGAGAGGTCAAGCTCCTTGATTCGGGCGGAAACGGTGCGCATTTCCAAAACAAGGGGCTCCGCGTCGACACCCTTTTGCTTCATCGCGGCGATTTCCTGGGAAACGGTGTTGCGCCGATGCCGCAGGGATTCGATTTCCAGCAGAAGCGCGCGACGCTGATTGTCCTGCTCCCGCATCGCCGGCAGGTCAATCTTTTCGCCGCGGTTTGAAAGGGCTTTTTCGATTTCAGAATATTTTTCTCTTAGCAGCTTGATTTCGAGCATAAACGGTCCTATTGTTTCAGTATTTGCTGAAAATTTAGCTTTGTAAACAGGGTGTTATTAAACGGCCGACTTTTGGCGGAACAATCGGTCGCATTCGAGAAAGTCAGACATTTGGTATTAAATGGATGGGGCGATGTTCGATAAGTAATCCAGGACTTTAGCATGAGCAATTAAATTGGTCAATTATTTTTGTGGGTTGAAACCGATCCGGGGCAATCAAAAGACAACCGCATCAACCGTGGAGTTAGGTAATGGATCATATCAAGGAAAAAAAACGTGAAATCCGCAAAGAGGTCAGTGAAAGGCTGGGTTCGCTTTCATCTGATGAGATCTCAAAAGGATATGACGCCATCGAAACCCGTTTGTTCGAATTCGCCAATTTTCTCGAATCCAGAATAATATTTCTTTACTACAACCGCAAAGGAGAGGTTTCTTCCCAGAAGATTCTGAAGCGCTGTTTGCAGATCGGCAAGATCGTGGTCCTGCCGGCCCTGGATCCCGCCCGCCACCGAATGAAACTATTGAAGGTTGACAATTTGGGCAAAGATTTGATCCTCGGGCCTGCCGGCATCCACCAGCCCGATCCGACTCGATGCAAATTGGTGCCCATCGATCGGATCGATATCGCCATTGTTCCGGGAATCGCCTTCGATGAAAAAGGGGGCAGGGTCGGCACCGGCGAAGGCTACTATGACCGTCTGATTCCGCGCCTGCCCGTTACGACCCGCAAGGTTGCCCTTTCCCTTGAAGCGCAGATCCTACCGCAAGTGCCGATGGAATCCCACGACAAGCACGTGGACATCATCATCACGGAAAACCGGGTGATCTACAAGATCTGATCCGTAGCCGAAAACCGCGGCGCCAAGCGGCCTGTCAATGGCGTCCTTTGTCAAGACCGGCGGTTTTTGGGCGACGGCCGATTCGCGGGCGCCGGCGAAGCGCGGCATGTTCGTCGACGCCCCTTCTAATGTCTTGACCTGAACCGGCGGAGTCGATAGATGATTTATCCATGAAAGCCGATTCGATGAAATTCCGCCGCCAGCGCGAGGAAATGGTCCTGCGCCAGATAGAGGCCCGCGGGGTCAAGGACCCCAAGGTCCTGGCCGCCATGCGCAAGGTGCCGCGGCATATGTTTGTCAGCGAGGCCCTGATGGACCAGGCCTACGGTGATTTCCCGCTTCCCATCGGCCTGCAGCAGACCATTTCTCAACCCTACATCGTTGCGGAAATGACCCAGGCCCTGCAGCTGAATGCCGACGACCGGGTACTGGAAATCGGCACCGGCTCCGGTTACCAGGCGGCCATTCTGGCCGAGATCGCCTACCGCGTGTACACCATCGAACGCATCCACACCCTGCTGGTCAAGGCCCGTCAAACTTTTGATCGCCTGCATTACCACAACATCGTCACCCGCTACTCCGACGGGACGTGCGGTTGGGCGGAGGAAAGCCCCTTTGACGCCATTGTGGTGACGGCCGGGGCGCCTGAAATCCCTAAAACCCTTCTCAGTCAGCTTGCCGTGGGGGGCCGCATGGTCATCCCGGTGGGGGACCAGTTCACGCAGGATCTGGTGAAGCTCTACCGCGACGAAGACGGCATTCACCGGGTCAGCTTGGGCGGGTGCCGTTTTGTCAAACTGGTGGGGGAGCATGGCTGGGAAAAATAACTGATGCTGCGGCGCCTCTACGACTGGATTTTGCACTGGGCCGATACCCCTTACGGCACGTGGGCTCTTTTCCTTCTGGCCTTCTGCGAATCCTCCTTTTTCCCCATCCCCCCGGACATCCTGCTGATCGCCCTGGCCGTGGCGGTTCCGGCCAAAGCTCTCAAATACGCCCTGGTTTGTTCCGTCGGCTCGGTTCTGGGCGGGGTTCTGGGGTATCTGATCGGCTGGCAGTTCATGGCGGCCATCGGTGAGCGCATTGTCGCCTTTTACGGTCTGGAGGGCAAGGTCCACTTCATCGAAGGCGTCTATCAGCGCTACGATGCGTGGGCCGTGGGGATTGCCGGCTTTACCCCGATTCCCTACAAGGTCTTCACCATCGCCGCCGGGATGTTCAAGGTCAACTTCTGGGTTTTTCTGGTCGCCTCGCTGGTGTCGCGTTCGGCCCGCTTTTTTATTCTGGGCGGTCTGATCCATGCGTTCGGCCCGCGTATCCAACGCTTCATAGACCGCTATTTCAACACACTGGCCGTTGCCTTCTGCGTGTTGCTGGTGCTGGGCTTCATCTTGATCCGCTACCTCTTTTAGGTCCTCCCGGGCCTTCCTAGCCGCATTTTGAAAATCCGCAGGCAGGGCACATCAGACACCCCTCCTGGTGGGTGAGGGTGCCGCCGCAGTCCGGGCAGGCGCCCATCATCGCCTCGCCCGCCCAAGTTTCGGTGCCGGTCACGTTTCCCAGCACCTGGGCGATGGCATCCGGACACGAAAGCACCATTTTCCCGTTCTGCCATGCCGGGGCGGGGCATCGAATCCCGCTGAGCTGGCGCACGATGGATTCCACATTGATCCCGGAGCGCAGCGCCAGTGAAATCAGGCGGCCAGCCGCCTCGATCTGCGAGGATGCGCAGCCCCCGGTTTTGCCCATTTTGGCGAAGACCTCACACAGCCCCTCCCCATCGGTGTTTACCGTTACATAGAGTTTGCCGCAACCGGTGCTAATCCGCTCGGTAACCCCCCGGGTGCGCTCAGGACGTGGCCGCGGTGCAATTTGGGGGCGTTCGCCGTCGGCGTCGCCGATGTTTAACACCTGCCGGTCCCGGCTGCCATAGCGGTAGACGGTGACCCCTTTGCAGCCGCTGCCGTAGGCCGCCAGGAAAACCTGGGCAATTTCGGTCCGACTGGCCGCCGCGGGGAAGTTGACCGTCTTTGAAACGGCGTTGTCGGTGTGCTGCTGAAACGCGGCTTGAAGCCGCACGTGCCACTCCGGCGCGATGTCCTGGGCGGTTCGAAAAACCTTTTTAAGCGTATCCGGCACTTCCGAAACCCCCCGGAGCGAGCCCGAGCGTGCGATTTCAGCGATCACCCGCTGGCTGTAAAATTTCTGCTTCCGGGCGGCTTGCGCAAACAGCGGGTGGACTTCGCAGAGGGTTTCGCCGTCCAGCACGCGGCGGTCATGGACCACGGCAAAAAGCGGTTCGATGCCGCTGGAGGTGGCGGCAATCATGCTGAGCGTGCCGGTGGGGGCAATGGTGGTGACGGTGGCGTTGCGCATCAGCGGGGTCTCGGGGGTGTCGAAGCGGCTTCCCGGGTAATTCGGGAAGTTGCCCCGCTTGCGGGCCAGATCGGCTGATGCCTGGCGGGCTTGCGCGGCAATGAACGCCATCAGGCGCTCGGCTTTGGCCACCGCCGCCTCCGAGTCATAGGCAATGTCCAATTTGATGAGCATGTCGGCAAACCCCATGACCCCGAGGCCGATCTTGCGGTTTCCCCGGCTCATTTTTTCGATGATGGTCAGTGGATAGCGGTTGGCCTCGACTACATTGTCCAGAAAATGGACCCCGGCGCGCACCGTCTGTTTCAATCGCCCCCAGGAGATCTGGTTTTTGACCACCATGGCCGAAAGGTTGATGGAGCCCAGGGTGCAGGATTCGTAGGGCAGCAGGGGCTGCTCGCCGCAGGGGTTGGTGGCTTCGATCGCACCCAGCAGAGGGGTCGGATTGTCGCGGTTGATGCGGTCGATGAAAAGCACGCCGGGCTCTCCGGAGCGCCAGGCGCAGTCGACGATCCGGTCGAAGACCTGCTGGGCCGGCAGGCTGCCGGTAACTTGGCCGGTACGGGGGTTGATCAGGTGGTATTGCTCGCCATGGGCCAGCGCCTGCATGAAGCTGTCGGTGATGGCGACCGACAGGTTGAAATTGGTCAACCGCTCGAAATCGTTTTTGGCCGTGATAAACGCTTCAATATCCGGGTGGTCCACCCGCAGCACCCCCATGTTGGCGCCTCTGCGCGTTCCGCCCTGTTTCACGGTTTCGGTGACCACGTCAAAGACCGCCATGAAGGCGATCGGTCCACTGGAAACCCCGGCGGAGGAGGCGACGATGTCATTGCGGGGGCGCAGCCGGGAAAAGGAAAACCCGGTGCCGCCGCCGCTTTTATGGATTTGAGCGGTGTGTTTGAGGGTCTCGAAGATGCTGTCCGTGGTGTCGTCGATGGGCAGCACGAAACAGGCGGCCAGCTGCCCCAGCGGCCGCCCGGCGTTCATGAGGGTTGGGGAGTTGGGCAAAAACCTGAGGCTTGCCATCAGGCGATAGAACCGCTCGCGGGTTCTGGCGGCATCCGCCGCGGGGTCGAAACGGGTGTCGACCGCCGCAATACTGGCGGCAACTCGCTGGAAAAGCGCTTCGGGGGTTTCGAGGGTAGCGCCGGTGGGGTCGCGGTGCAGATAGCGTTTTTCCAGCACCAGCCGGGCATGGGGGGAAAGGGCGATGCCCATGAGCTTTTCCTTGATTGCAGACGTGAACCTTGTCTTAAGGAGGATTGCTTACCATGTCAATGACCTTCTTGGGCAAGCACCGCTACCGGGTAATGGGGGGGCACCCGTGGCTTTCGCCGCGGATGAATGCCAGGAAAGCCATGCAAAGCGGCGAGGGGCTGCGGGACTTGTGGGTGGTGAGGTAGAAGGCCCGCTTGAGGTCGACGCCCTCAATCGCCAGCGCTTTCAGCGTGCCGGCCTGCAGCTCTTCGGCCACGGCGAGGGTGGAAAGAATGGAGATCCCCACCCCGTTTTTAATGCCCTGGCAGACGGCCTCGGTGCTGCCCATTTCGGCGACGATGGTGAAGGCGTCCATGGAGACGGCCCCGTGGCTCAGGCTGATCTGGATGGACTTGAGGGTGCCGGAGCCGCGTTCGCGGCTGATGAAGGGCTCGGCCAGCAGCCGGCTGACGGGAATGGTCTCTTTCCCGGCCCAGGGGTGGTCGGCCGGCACGATCAGGCGCATGTCATCCTCGATCATTTTTTCCTGGGTGATGCGCTTGTCTTTGGATTTGGCGCCGACGATCCCCAGTTCGATGGTGCCGTCGAGGGTTTCTTGGATGATCTTCTCCGTATCGCCGATGGCCAGCGATACGGTTACTTCGGGGTGCTTGCGGGTGAAGGCGCCCACGATGCGCGGCAGGATGTAAGTGCCCGGGATGGTGCTGCCGCCGATCACCAGGCGGCCCGTGATCCGTCCGTGGAATTCCGCCAGGGCCGTTTCGGTTTCATCCCTCAGGGAAATCAATCGGCGGGCGTAGGTATAGAGCAGGTCACCGGCCTTGGTGGGCGAGGCTTTGCGGGCCAACCGGTCGATCAGGCGGCAGCCGAAATGATCTTCCAGGTCGCGGATGTGGCTGCTGACCGTAGGCTGGGAGAGGTGGACGGCCTTGCCGGCCTTGGAGAAACTTTTGTATTCGACGACTTTACAGAAGATGTGCAGCTGCCATAAGTCCATTTCAGCCTGTCTTCGGTGCGGTACCGAATTTTTCGCATAGTTTGTATTCCACGATTTCGGGTACCATGTCTGAAATGTCGCCGCCGAAACTGGCGGCCTCCTTGATGATCGAGGAGCTGGTGAAAATCCAGCGCAGGCCGGTCATCAGAAACACCGTCTGGACCTCACGATTCAACCGGCGGTTCATCAGGGCCAGCTGAAATTCGTATTCGAAATCGGAAACCGCCCGCATGCCCCGCAAAATGGCGTGCGCGTTCTTGCGGCTGGCATAATCAACCAGAAGCCCGTTGAAGCAGTCAATCTCGACCCCGGTGAACGTCACGGTGCTGGTCTGCAGCATTGCTATTCGCTCTTCAACCGAAAAGAGGGATTTCTTGGCGGGATTGTGGAGAATGGCGACGATGATTTTGTCAAACAGCGTCAGGCCGCGCTCGATAATATCGAGGTGCCCGTTCGTGACCGGGTCAAAAGATCCGGGATAAATGGCAATTCGTTGCATTGACCTATCCCCCAGATGGTTGAAAGTTTTGGGGCTTATAGCATATAGACAAAAAAGGAGACAAGCGCTTTCCCGTACTTTCGCCGGTCGGTCAACTGCAGCGGGTGCGATTCGTCCGGCAGCGTCTCCTGCGGGGCATGTTCGATCACCACGCGGGCCCCGGGGGCCAGGGCGCCGCAGGTAATCAGGTGCTGCAGCCCGGGGCCGAGGGCCCCCTGGTGATAGGGCGGATCGACAAAGGCCAAGTCAAATCGACCGGGCAGAGATCGCAGGCAGTCGAGGTTCCGGGTGATGTCCCAGCGAATGACCCGGGCACGCGCCGCCACTCGGCAAGCCGCCAGGTTGCGCCCGATCAGATCCAGGGCTTCGCGCGAGCGCTCGATCATGACGGCGCTGGCGGCGCCCCGGCTGAGGGCTTCAATGCTGAAAGCGCCGGTGCCGGCAAAAAGCTCGAGGACAGCCGCCCCCCTGACCCGGTCACCTAAAATATTGAAAATGGCCTCGCGGGTCCGCTCGGAGGTTGGGCGAATAGCGCGCCCCCTGGGGGATGCCAGCCGTTTGCCTTTCAGTTCCCCGGCGATGACGCGCATGATGTCTGTCGCCTTCCCTGTCCGTGGTGCAGCCCGCGGCCGCCGAAGGGTCTTTCCGTCAGCCCGCGTGAGCGCCCGGGGCGCTGCCCGGCGGCTTCACACCATGTTTTTGATGAGCTTGCCAAGATCCGCTGCCTGCATACCGATGGCCCGGGCGGTTTCGGCCAGGTCATGGTGGTGCTGGCTGAGCTTGTGGTGCAGATAGGCCTTTTCAAAAGCGCTTTTGGCCTTCGCCAGACTGTCAATCGCAAAAAGCCCGTTTTCGACGTTTGCCGCGCCGCCCGGTGTCTGCGGGTTGTAAAGCGCGGGCAGGTCCGCCACGTCGATAACCTCACGGCATCCCATAATGGTCAGGCGTTCGACGAGATTCTTCAGTTCCCGCACGTTGCCGGGCCACGGATAGCGCTGCAGCAGCGCCAAGGCCGCGGGGGATATCCTGCGCCGGGTCTTGTTCTTTTTGGCGCATTGCGCCAGGAAGATCTCCACCAGCGCCGGCAGGTCTTCAATCCGGTCCCTGAGGGCGGGCACGTCGATGGGGATCACGTTCAGCCGGTAATAGAGTTCTTGCCGAAAATTGCCCTTTTGGATCTCATTTTCGAGGTCCTTGTGGGTGGCCGCGATCACCCGGACATCGACCACCAGGGTCCGTCCGCCGCCGACCCGCTGAAACTTCTGCTCCTGCAGGACCCGCAGGAGCTTGCTCTGGGTCTTGAGGCTCATGTCGTCGATTTGGTCCAGAAAGAGGGTCCCGGTGTTGGCCAGCTCGAACTTTCCGCGCTTCTTGGTCGTGGCCTCGGTGAAGGCGCCTTTTTCATGCCCGAAAAGCTCGCTCTCGATCAGCTCCTCGGGAATGGCGGCGCAGTTGACCTCGATCAGCGGGTGATCGGCGCGCGGGCTGAGGTGGTGGATGTTCCGGGCCACCAGTTCTTTGCCAGTGCCGTTTTCGCCCTTGATGAGAACCCAGGCGTCGCTGGGGGCCGTGGTTTCGATTTGCTGCTTGAGCGCCAGGGTACGTGGGCTGCTGCCGGTGACGGAATGTTTTTCGATGGTCTTTTTGCGAAGGTAGCGGTTTTCTTCTTCAAGACGCCGGAAATTGAGCGCATTGTGAATGGCCACGAGGACTTTGTCGATGGACAGCGGTTTTTCGATCAGATCGAAAGCCCCCAGCTTGGTGGCCCTGACGGCGGTTTCGATGGTGCCGTGCCCGGTGATGATGATCACCTGGATGTGGGGGGCGGCCTTTTTGATTTCCTTCAGGGTTTCAATGCCGTCAATGCCGGGCATCCAGATATCCAGCAGAACCAGGTCGGGGGATTCATTTTCGATTTTTTTCAAGGCTTCGTAGCCGTTGCCGGCCGTGCTGACCTCAAATCCCTCATCAGAGAGAAGCCCGCCCAGGGTCTGGAGGATGGAGGGCTCGTCATCGACGATCAAAAGCGATGGAAACATGGGCATACGCTCCTTTGCGCACTAGGCTGGACCGCCGGGTGCCGGCCGGCCGCAGATGGTGCCGTCAGGCCGGCAGTTCGATGACAAATTTGGCCCCGCGGGGCTTGTTGTCCTGGACGCCGATCATGCCGTTATGATCTGAGATGATGCTGCTGACAATGGTCAGGCCCAATCCCATGCCGGCCTTTTTGGTGGAAAAATAGGGTTCGAAAAGGTGGGTCTTGTCCTCGTCGGAAACGCCTTCACCGGTGTCAGCGACCTCCATCCGGACGGTTTTCAGAATGGGGTCGTGGCTGAGATGAATGGTGATGCTGCCCTCTTTCCTGATGGCGGCCACGGCATTGTCCACAAGATTGATCAAGGCTTGCTTGATCTGCTGGCGGTCCAGCTTTAGGCGCGGGATGGCGTTTTCGGTGAAAAATTTGAACTGGATGGTGGGGTGGCCCTCCCGGTAAAGCGCGATGGTCTCCTCCACGATGGGCGGCAGGTCGGCGAGGTTCGGGTCGGCCGTGGGAAAGCGCGCGAAGGCGGAGAACTCATTTACCAGATTGCGGATCAGCTCCACATGGTCGATGATCGTGCGGGTGCATTCGTCAAACACCGCTTCGTTGATCCGAGCGCCGTACTTGCGCATTAGCCGTTGGGCCGACAGGCTGATGGGGGTCAACGGGTTTTTGACCTCGTGGGCGATCCGGCGCGCCACCTCCCGCCAAGCGGCCATGCGCTGGGCCTTTTCAAGATCCGTGAGGTCATCGAAGACCATGACGATGCCCATATGCTCACCGGCGTCGTTTTTCAGGGCATTGATGTGCACCATGAGGCTGCGCGGTTTGCCGTCGACCGCCAGTCGCAACGGCAGAGCAATGGCATTGGAGGATGAGGTGGCCAAACTGCCCATGACCTCGTCGGCCAGGTTGAGGTGCTGGCCGTGCAGCAGTTTCTGGTAACTCTGGCCGATAATTTCATCGAACTTCAGGTTGAGCATTTTCTCGGCCGCGGTGTTGATCGTGGACACCAACCCGTTGGCGTCCAGGCTGATGACCCCCGCGGACACGTTCTTGAGAACGATCGCCATGTATTGCCGCTTTTCCTCGATCTCGCTGTTTTGTTCGCGCAGTTTGCGCGCGGACTGCTCCAATTGGGCGCGGCTGACCTGCAGATCGCGCGTCATTTGGTTGAAGGAATCCACCAGGCTTCCGATCTCATCGTCGGCTACCGGCATGATTCGAAAACTGAGATCGCCCTCGGCCACCCGGCGGGTGGCCTCACCGAGGTCGCGGATCGGGATGCTGATGGACTTGGCCAGGTGAATGCCGAACCAGACCGCACAGAACACCACCAGCAGCGCCACGATCGACAGCGTGATGTAGTAGGTGATTTTGATCGGTTGTTTGAGCAGCTTGATCTGGTGGTATTCCGCTATCCCGCGGGAAATGGAGGTCATGTCCTCCGAGAGCTGGAGGGGAATGAGCTTGGCGGCGGTGATGAAGGCTTCGGCCTGCCCGGGGGTGACCCCGAAAGGAACCGTGGCGATGGTTCGGGCCAGTTCCCCGTCTTTGCTTTTGCGGGTTACGGTGCGCACCGGTGCGTCGGTGAATTGCTGCTGCAAGCTATCCGGGTCGAGGGGCCGAAGGCCCCCACTTGCTTCCAGCGCGGGGGCCGCGGCATGGGTCAGCCGCTTCGAGCTGGTAGCGTATACCTCCACCGCGTACAGGTTGAAAGAGCGCTGAACCACCTCGACATAGCGTGCCAGGGCTTTCTGGTTTTTGGGCAGCAACAGGTTTTTGGCTTTGATCTGGTAGGCGACTCTTTCCAGAAAAAAGCGATTGCCCTCCTCCAGTTGGTCGTATACCCGCCGACCGACCCGCAGCGAGTTGTCCAGGGCCTGCTCCACCGGCACGTTAAACCAGTATTCGATGCTGGTGGTAATGAAGTTCAGCGAGAAAAAAAACAAAACCGTTGTCGGCAGCAGGGAGAGGGCGATGAAGGAGAACACCAGGCGGGTGGTCAGCCGGGAGCCGAGCACTTTGCGTTTGCGCTCGTAGAGAAGTTTGACCAGGTTGCGGAAAACCAGAAAGATGACCAGCAGCAGCAGCAGCAAGTTGAGGTTGATCAGGATGAACATCAGGATGGTGTTGGAGATTGGAAATTCGACACCGAAGTAAATGATCCGGGTTTCCGCATAGGTCAAGAGGGCCACCACCGTCAGGCAGATCGCGATCAGAACCAGCTCGCGTTTGCGGCGCCTGCGATCCCTGGGGCTACCCGGGGCTTCGGATGTGATCGGTCTGCTGCGGTTCATGGGCTCAGTGAATTCAAGATGCAAGCGGCGAGCGGGTTGTCAGAAGACAAAGTCGATGGTGTACCAATCGGTTTTAAAATCCCAGAGCGACACGAAGAACAGGACATAGTGGAGGTAAAACGGGAGGGTCAGCTTGCTCAGTTCGGCCTTGGTTCTGATTTGATAGTGCGCCCCCCGCAGCAGCTTTTGCAAGGGAACGATTTTCAAGCTGTCGATCTCGGTCATCAGCCTCTGGGCTTCCACGAACGATTGGGTCGTCACGCTCCCGGCGCTGTCCCAGGAGCGGACCAGCGTGTATTCCTTTTTGAGGGTGTTGTATGTGATGCTGTGGGTTGCCTTGAGGGCCGCAATGCGCTTGTCGGGCCAGAGGCTGCGCACCCGGTTGAGGTCGATAAAGAAGGCAAACGTGGTCGGTATCCCGCTGTGGATGACGGTTTTCATTTTTTCATGGAAAGCCCCCTCGACCTTGAGATACAGCAACAGGTCATCGCGGGTATTGGTGACGATGATGTCGGTCAGGCGCGCTTCCTGGCCGAAGGCCGCTGTCTGCCAACAGAGGACCAGGCCCAAGAGCACCACGGCGGCTGTTTTTTGCTTTCGGGGGAAATTCATGGCGTTTCGTCAGCTGGCCATCGAGTTGGGGTGTGGCTGGGTGAGCTGCGGGTCGTCGTCGAAAGTTCGGGTTTCCCAGCACGCCTTGCTGGCAAAGAACTTTTCCAGAAAGGCATGGTTGAAGGCGTGTCCCGAGCGCTTTAGAACGATGTGGCCTAAGATCGGCATTCCCAGGAGGGAAAAGTCGCCGATGCAGTCAAGCAGTTTGTGGCGGACAAATTCGTCCGCAAAGCGCAGTCCGCCGGCGTTCAGAATTTTGTCCTTGCCGATTACGATGGCATTGTTCAGGGAGCCCCCCTGGGCCAGTCCGAAGCGCTTGAGGTATTCAATTTCGTAGTAAAACCCGAAGGTGCGGGCCTGGCTGATTTCGCGGTCGAAGGTCTCCCGGGTTACCACCAGGGAAAAATCCTGTTGCTGGATCAGGGGGTGCTCGAAGTCGATGGAATAGGTGATCCGGTAGTGGGCCGCGGGAAAAACGGTCACCGACTTGGTGCCTTCTTTTAGGGATATCGGCTGCCTGACGATGAAATAGCAGCGCAGGGCGTCCTGGCGCTGCACCCCCGCGGATTGCAGCAGGCGGGTAAAAGGAGCGGCACTGCCGTCCATGATGGGGATCTCGTAGCCGTCGAGCTCAACCAGGGCGTTGTCGATGCAGAGCCCTGAAAATGAGGCCATCAGGTGCTCGATAGTGGAAACGATCACGCCGTCGGCGCCGATCACGGTGGCCAGGCTGGTGTCCACCACGCTGTTGAAGTGGGCGGTGACGACCGGTTTTCCCGGCAGGTCGCTGCGCAGGAACTTGATACCGTGATTGATGGCCGCCGGCAGAATCTTCAAGGTGACCTGGCGGCCGGAGTGAACCCCTATGCCGGTGCACTGAACCGGCTGCGCCAGGGTTTGCTGGCGGGTTTCGATGCTCATGGGATGATAGATTCCTTGCAAGCTTATCGGGAACGCGTGGGTAGGTGATGAAAAGTTTTTTACCCTATCACAATTTTGGGGGAATTTAAACCTCTTGCCCGCGCTTCGATCCCCCCCTTCGATCCGCTCCTGCCCCGCGGATTGAAGAATTGTCGAAAAGGACCATCCCTGCTATAGGGTGTGCTGGGTGATCTTGAGGTTCAACCCCGCAATCGAGGAAAATTCTTGCTGGCAAAAATACTGAGCAGCGCCGTAATCGGGATCAACGCCTATGCGGTGGAGGTGGAGGTGGATATCGCCGCCGGTCTGCCGGTTTTCAACATGGTCGGGCTGCCCGAAACCGCAGTCAAAGAGAGCAAGGACCGGGTCAAGTCGGCCATCAAGAATTCGGGCTACACCTTCCCGGATGACCGCATCACCGTCAACCTCGCACCGGCCGACGTCAAGAAGGAGGGCACCGGCTTTGACTTGCCCATCGCTCTGGGGCTCCTGGCGGCCACGCGGGTTATCGATCAGGCCGCCTTGAACGGTTACCTGGTGCTGGGCGAGCTGTCCCTCGACGGCCGGGTTAAGCCGGTCAACGGCGCCCTTTCGACAGCCTTGGCCGCCCGCGATGCAGGGTATGCCGGGATCATCGTTCCGGTCGACAATGCCCGGGAGGCAGCGGTGGTGGCGGGGGTCGTGGTCATCCCGGTTCAGACGCTTTCCCAGGCCGCCGAATTTTTGCGGGGGCTGGTGGTTATTGCCCCCCATGAATCCGCGGCGGTGCAGGATCTTCTGCCGGATGAACCGGCTGGTGTTGATTTCGCGGAAGTCAAGGGCCAGGAGCATGTCAAGCGGGCGCTGGAGGTTGCCGCCGCGGGCGGGCACAACCTCCTGATGGTCGGGCCGCCGGGTTCGGGCAAGACCATGCTGGCGCGGCGGATTCCGACGATTCTACCGACCCTGACTTTTGAGGAGGCCATCGAAACCACCCGGATCTACAGTGTTGCCGGGTTGCTCCAACGCGGGCAGGCCCTGGTCCGGCAGCGGCCCTTCCGGTCCCCGCATCATACCATCTCAGATGCCGGTCTGATCGGCGGGGGGCATGTGCCGCGCCCCGGTGAGGTCAGCCTGGCGCACAACGGGGTGCTTTTTTTGGATGAGCTGCCCGAGTTTAAAAAAAATGTCCTGGAGGTGCTGCGGCAGCCGCTTGAAAACCGCCAGGTCACCATTGCGCGGGCGGCTTCAACCCTCACCTACCCGTGCAGCTTCATGCTGATCGGGGCCATGAACCCCTGTCCCTGCGGCTATCTCGGAGACGACCGCCACGAATGCCTCTGCGCCCGCCACCAGGTGACCCGCTACCGTTCGCGGATTTCCGGGCCCCTGCTGGACCGCATCGATCTGCATGTCGATGTTCCTGCCGTGGCCTACCGCGACCTGATAAACGGCAGCCCCGCCGAAGCCTCGGCCGCCATCCGCAACCGCGTCGCCGCTGCCCGCGGCCTGCAGTCCCGGCGCTTTGCCCGCAGCAGCATCTACTGCAATGCCCAGATGGGCAGCCGCCAGATTCACGCCCACTGCCGGATCACGGGGGCTCCCCGCATCCTTCTGGAGCAGGCCATCGACAGGCTCGGGCTTTCCGCGCGGGCTTACAACCGCATCTTGAAAATCGCGCGCACCGTCGCCGATCTGGCCGGCGAAAGCGCCATTGGCGCAGGGCATATTTCAGAGGCGATTCAGTACCGCAGCTTGGATCGCCGGCCATAGGGCCTTGGTTCAGTCGGTTTTTTCACACCAGCTTTAGGTGTCGGGCCTGTTCCCACAGCTGGCGAGCCAGCCGCACGGTGGCCTGGTCCACCATGCGGCCGTCCACGGCGATTGCGCCCCGGCCCTGCCCCTGCGCCTGCTGGAAGGCGTCCAGGACCCGGCCGGCGCGTTCGATGTCCTCCCGGGAGGGGCTGAACACCCGGTTCAGGGGTTCCACCTGGCCGGGGTGAATGGCCCACTTGCCGTCGCATCCCAGCGCGCAGGCCATGACGGCCGAGCGCTCAAGCCCTTCGATATCTTTGAAATTGCCGTAGGGCGCATCGATCACCATCAGACCGCGGGCCTTGCCGGCCATGACCATGCGGCTGAGGGCGAAATGCCACCGGTGCCCGGGGTAGAGCATCTCCTCCTTTTCCCCGTGGCCTGACAGAGAGACCAGCCGCGCGCCGATGGAGGCCGAGTAATCGGCGATGCCGAAAACCAGTGTTTGGACGCGGTCGCTGGCATCGGCGATGGCCGCCACCTGCTGCAGACCGGCAGCGGTTTCGATGGAGGCCTCCAGCCCCAGGGGGTGCTCGCGGCCGCGCTGCAGCTCGATGCCGTCCAGGAGGCGGGCGGCGAAGTGGATGTCCCGGGGGTGATCGACCTTGGGGATCACGATGCTCGTCAAGCGGTCGCCGGCCGCTTCCGCCACTTCCAGCAGGTCGCGGTAGCCGTAAGCCGTATCCAGCCCGTTGATGCGCACCGTTACGGTTTTGGCGGCCCAGTCGATCTGTTGCAGGGAGCGGATGACCTGTTGACGGGCCGCGCTTTTGGCCTCCAGCGGAACGCTGTCCTCAAGATCCAGCATGACGACGTCGGCGGTGCTGGCCGCTGCTTTGGGGTGCATTTTTAACACGTGGCCGGGAACGGACAAAATCGATCGTCGCGGTTTCATGTTTTATCTTCTTAGTTGCGCCGCGTTCGCCAGCGCATCCCAGGTGGGGCGGCGGCAGGGCGGGCGAATCGAAGCGGTTGTTATTCTGACGACGGCGACTGCCCGCGGCGGGCCGTCGCCTATCGTTTGAGGGTACCGCCCCGGTTTGTATCAAAATTTCAGCGGGGCTTCAAACCGGCGGGTGTCGCCCCCTGCCTTGCGGCGGGTCGTCGAATCCTGTTCGCGGAGCAGAGAGGAGTTTGTGTGCGATTTTTCAATGTGACGATCGGCAGTTATGCCGCGGCCGTTGACGACTGCTGCACGCAACACCAAAGTGCTCATCGACCGCCTTGCCCAGCTGAAAATGCTAGAGAGCCGATACGAATCAACGGCGTGCGCAGCGGCGGAGGCTGGACCTCTGATTAGGTCAAAAATACAAGCGCGCCGTGTTCGTAAAGGATGTTGAGGCCGATCAGTACCAAAACAATGCCCCCCGCCCCTTCGGCGTAACGGCGCAGGCACGTGGCGGCGCCGATTATTTTTCCCAGATGCATCCCCACCGTGGTGAAGACCCCCGCCACGAGGCCGATAACCAGGGCCGGCGTCCAGATGGAAATATTGATCAGTGAGAGGCTCAACCCAACAGCCAGGGCATCGATACTGGTCGCCACGGAAAGGATCACCAGCGTGGCGCCCCGGGTGGGGTCTTTGCGCTCTTCGTCCGGCGCCTCTTTGCGGAATGCCGCCCGCAGCATTCCCTGAGCAACAAATACCAGCAGGCCAAACGCGACCCAGTGGTCATAGCTTTCAATCCAACTCCGAATATGGATTCCCGCCCCCCAGCCGATAACCGGCATCATGGCCTGGAAAAGCCCGAAATGCCAAGCCAACCGAAAATTCTGGCGAAAACTGATCTTTTTTAACGTCACGCCGGCGGCAATCGCCACTGCGAAGGCATCCATGGCCAGCGCCACCGCCAGGGCTGTTATGTTGAGCATTTGCACGGGTGAAGCCTCCTCGGAAGGGGAAAGCCTGTGTCAACCCACCACATTCTAAAGAGAACTATAAGGCATTCAGGCGGATGGTGGCAATACACCCGGCGGCGATTTACCCCTAAACGATGAGTAGCGCCAGACAGCGCAGGCCATTAAACGGTAGTCAACCCGCGTGATTTCGACCTCCGGCGAGATCTCCCCGGCGATTTGGGCCTGACAGCCTGCCACGGCCGGCATCCGCCTGCCGGCGCCCCCCAAGACGGCTCTCAGCGCCGGAACATTTTGCTTGACAAAGGGATTTCAGGCTGGCATATGTGAAAAAAATAAAACAGCGTTTTGAATTATGAAACAAGCGGGCCATTTTAATTCCGTCGAAAAAGCCTTGAAAATCCTGCTGGCGTTCCAGGCCGATCGTCCGTCCTGGGGCGTCCGGGAGCTCGGCGTGCACCTGGGCTTCAGCCCGGCGACCGTTCAGCGGATCCTCCAGATCCTCAAGGCCAATGCCTTTGTGGAGCAGGACGCCGACACCCGGCAGTATCGCCTGGGGTTTGTGTATTACGGTTTTCTGCGTGCGCTGAAGGGGACCTACCCGATCACCCGGGCGAGCCAGCCTTTTCTGCAGCGGCTGGTGGACCGCACCCGGGAGACCGTTCACCTCAATATCCTTGAGGGCACCGACCGGGTGTGCATCGACAATATGGAGTCCTCCCAAACGCTGAAGGCCACGATGCCCATCGGCAGCCGCTCCCCCCTTTACGCCGGGGGGTCTTCCAAGTGCCTGCTGGCGTTTTGTGAGCCGGAATTCCGTGAGCGCTATCTCGAAAACCTGACCGCCATCCCCCCGTTGACCCATCACACCGTGACCGATCTGGACGCCCTGCGCACGGAGCTGGCGAAAATTGAGGCACAGGGCTACGCGGTCAGCCTGGGGGAGCGCAACCCCGGCCTGGGGTCGCTGAGCGCGCCGGTTTTCAACCACCGCGGCCAGCTGCTGGCGACGCTCAGCCTGGCCCTGCCGGAGATTCGCTACAAGGATGACCGGCACCGTGAGTTTTGCCTTCAGGAGCTGTGCCAGACCGCCCGGGAATTTTCCCAAGTCATGGGCTACGATGGGGAAAGGTAACGCAGGACGTCAGATGAAAAGGAGACATCAATGCAGGCGAATCCAAAACCCCTGAGTGACATCACCGTTCTGGACCTCTCCCGGGTCCTGGCGGGGCCTTACTGCTCCATGATGCTGGGTGATCTAGGGGCGGACGTGATCAAGGTCGAACGGCCGCGGGTGGGGGACGACACCCGCCGCTGGGGGCCGCCGGAAGCCGGCGGCGAGGCGGCCTACTATCTGTGCGTCAATCGCAACAAGCGCAGTCTGACGGTCAACCTCAAGGACCCCGAGGGGCAGGCCCTGATCCGTAAACTGGCCCGCGGGAGCGACATCGTCATCGAGAACTACATGGTCGGCACCCTGAACCGGCTGGGGCTGGGCTACGAGGACCTGCGCAAGGAAAACCCCGGCCTCATCTACTGCTCCATCACCGGCTTCGGGCAGGACGGCCCCTACAAAGATCAGCCCGGCTACGACTTCATGATCCAGGGCATGGGCGGCGTGATGAGCTTCACGGGGGACCCCGAAGGACCGCCCATGAAGGTCGGCGTGGCGATCGTGGACATTACCACCGGGATGTTTGCCTGCAGCGCCATTTTGGCAGCCCTGCGCCACCGGGAGAAAACCGGCCAGGGCCAGTACATCGACATGGCCCTGCTGGACTCGGTGGTGGCCTGGCTGGCCAATGTGGGCAGCAACTACCTGATTTCCGGCACGCTTCCCAAACGCTACGGCAACGCCCACCCCAACATCGTGCCCTATCAGCCGTTTTTGACCCGGGACAACACCTATATCGCCCTGGCGGTGGGCAACGACCTGCAGTGGCAGAAATTCTGCCAACTGGCGGGGCTCGACGACCTGGCCCACGACCCGCGCTTCGCAACCAACCCCGAACGGGTCAAAAACCGCGACACGCTGATCCCGCTAGTGGCCCAGGCCATGCTCAAACGGCCGGCTGACGAGTGGTTGGCCGAACTGGGCAAGCTGAGGATTCCCTGCGGTCCGATCAACACCTTCGACAAGGTCTTCTCCGATCCCCAGCTGCTCTTTCGCGGCATGCTGGCCGAGGTGCCGCATCCCACCGCCGGGACGGTCAAAATGGTGGCCAGCCCGATGAAGCTCAGTCAAACCCCCTGCGACATCAATCGGCACCCGCCGCTGTTGGGGGAGCACACCGAGGAGATTCTGCAGGAGCACTGCGGTCTGAGCGCCGCTGAAATCGAGAGCCTGCGGCAAAACGGGGTGATTTAAACCCCGGCCGCCAGCAATTTTAAAACCCCACTTCAAGCAGGAGGACACCATGGATTTCAAGCTTTCCAAAGACCTGGAGATGTTGCGCGATGCGGTGCGGGAATTCGCCGCCAAGAAAATCGCCCCCAACGCCGATGAATGGGACGCCAATCATTACCTGCCCTACAAGGAGGTGATGAAGCCCATGGGCGAGCTGGGATTTTTCGGCACGGTGATTCCGGAAGATTACAACGGCGAGGATATGGGCTGGCTGGCCGCCATGATCGTCACCGAGGAGATCGCGCGGGCGTCCAGCTCCCTGCGGGTGCAGGTCAACATGCAGACCCTGGGCTGCGCCTTCACCATCTACAAATACGGCAGCGAGGAACTGCGCAAAAAGTACATCGCCAAGCTGGTCAGCGCCGAATACATCGGCGGGTTTGCCATCACCGAGCCGGATGCGGGCTCCGATGTCATGGCCATGCAGTCCACCGCCGAGGACAAGGGCGACCACTGGCTCCTCAACGGCTCCAAGACCTGGATTTCAAACGCCAACGTCGCCGACGCGCTGATCTATTACGCCTACACCGACCGCTCCCAGGGCTCCCGGGGGCTTTCGGCCTTCGTTCTGGAGCCCAAGAACTTCAACGGCGTCAAGACCTCGGGCCTGGACAAAATGGGCTCCCACTCCAGCCCCACCGGCGAGGTTTTCTTAAGCGACACCCGGATTCCCAAGGAGAACATCCTCGGCCAGCCCGGCGACGGCGCCCGCATCGTGTTCAGCTCGCTCAACCAGACCCGTCTTTCCGCCGCTGCCGGGGCCGTCGGCCTGGCCCAGGCCTGTCTCGACACCGCCATCAAATACTGCAACGACCGCAAGCAGTTCGGTAAACCGATCGGCACCTTCCAGATGAACCAGGACATGATCGCCCAGATGGCCACCGAAATCGAGGCCGCCCGGCTGCTGGTCTACAAGGCCGCCTGGGCCAAGGATCAGGGCAAGCTCAACAACGGGCTGGATGTCGCCATGGCCAAGTATTTTGCCGGGGAGGCGGTCACCAAGTGCGCCAATTACGCCATGCGCATTCTGGGCGCCTACGGCTATTCCACCGAATACCCGGTGGCCCGCTTCTACCGCGATGCGCCGACCTACACCATGGTGGAAGGCTCGTCGAATATCTGCAAATGGATCATCGCCCAGGACCAGCTGGGGATTCGCAAGGCTAACCGCTAGCAGCCGCGGCGTTTCCGCCGGGGGCGATCGCCGGGAAACCCGTCGGTCGTTTCCCGGGTTTTCCGCTGCCCGTGACAGCCGGGCGCTTCAGAGACGCACACCATCGAGGAGGAATTGCCGTGAGCCAGGAGATTGTCGAAAAAACCAGGAAAGTGGCGGCCCTCTATTTCGAAGGGGTCCAAGACGAAAAGCCCTACGAGTTGTGGAAGGCGTTTGACAAACACCTCGCCCGGGATCTGTCGCTTTTTATCACCGGGCAGATGTATGCTCGTGAGAAAATTCCGCATAAAACCCGTCAGTTGGTCACCGTCGCGGCCCTGACGGTGCTCTCGCGCCTGGAAGAGCTCAAGCTGCACCTGCAGGCCGCCCTGAACGTCGGCTGCACCCCGCAGGAGATTGCGGAAACCATTTTTCAGACCTTTATCTACGGCGGGATGCCGGCCACCAACGCCGCGTTGAAGACCCTCAAAACGGTCCTGGAAGAGCGCGGCCAGTGGCCCTTGGCCCAATAAGACGACGGTCGCCTGAGGACCACCGGGCGATGGCAGGAAAAGGAGAACAGCGATGGAACAGGCAACCACCATTTTCATCTCCGGCTTAGCCGGCGTTTTTGCTGTAATGGTGTTGCTCTACAGCGCCATTCGGTTGACTTCCCTGGCAATCGATAAGATCGCAGGCCGCAAGGAAAAGTAAATGCAAACCCTAATCACGCTTTTCAAGACATCCGGCGTTTTCTACCTGACGCCGGGGATGCTGACCATGTGGGTCATTGCGCTGGTCCTGATCTACCTGGCGATTGCCAAGGACTACGAACCATTGCTGCTGCTGCCGATCGGGTTCGGTATTCTGCTGGTCAACCTGCCGCTGACCGGCCTGATGACGCCCGGGGAGGGGTTGATCTGGCGTTTTTACCATTACGGCATCCAGTGGGAAATCATTCCGCCGTTGATTTTCCTGGGCCTGGGGGCCCTGACCGACTTTGGGCCCCTGCTGGCCAACCCGCGGCTGATTTTTCTGGGGGCCGGCGCCCAGGCCGGGGTTTACCTGACCTTTTTCGCGGCCTATGCTCTGGGATTCGATCTCAAGGAGGCCGCGACCGTCGGGATTATCGGGGGGGCCGACGGCCCCACGACGATTTTCCTGGCCACCAAACTGGCCCCCCACATGCTGGGCAGCTGTGCGGTGGCGGCATACTCCTATATGGCGCTGGTGCCCATCATTCAGCCCCCCATCATGAAGCTTTTGACCACCCGCAAGGAGCGCGTGATTCGCATGCGGAAGGGGCGCAAGGTCAGCGCACTGGAAAAAATAGTGTTCCCGATCATGGGGGCGATTCTAATCATTCTGCTGGTTCCGGCCTCGGCGCCGCTGGTGGCGATGTTCATGTTGGGCAACCTCTTCCGTGAGGCCAAGGTGGTGGAGCGCCTGACGCACGCCTCTCAAAACGAGCTGCTCAATATCGTGACCATCTTCCTGGGTCTCCCCGTGGGGGCGACTATGAATGCCGAGAATTTTCTGCAGCCCAAGGTGATCTTCATCTTTTTCCTGGGGCTTTTGGCCTTCATGTTCTCCACGGCCACCGGTATCCTGCTGGCAAAACTGATGAACCTTTTTTCACGCGACAAGATCAACCCGCTTCTCGGTGCTGCCGGGGTCTCGGCGGTACCCATGGCCGCCCGCGTGGTGCATAAGGTGGCCGCCGAGGCGGACAAGAAAAATTACTTGCTCATGTACGCCATGGGCCCCAATGTTGCCGGCGTGATCGGCACGGTGGTGGCGGCCGGCATATTTTTGACGCTGCTGGGATGAGGGGGGCCGCCGGCCTGCGGCATTCCGAATCCAATCAGCTTTTTCATGGCTTAATTCCAAAAGATGGAGGGACTTGAAATGGCAGAAGAAATTTTAGCCCCATTGGCGGGCAAGGTGGTTTCGGTGAATATCGCGGTCGGTGATGCCGTCGAGGAAGACGAGGAAGCCATGGTGATCGAGGCCATGAAAATGGAAACGCCGATATTTGTTCCCTGCAACGGCACCGTCAAGGAGATCCGGGTCAAGGAAGGCGCCGAGGTCGAGGAGGACGATGTTCTGGCGGTGATCGAATAGTCAGCGGAACCAACCACAGGAGTGAAAGATGCGACCGTATTTTGAAAAAATGGCCGATTTCGGCCGTGAATTGAAAAAAGGCGCCCTCAAGCGCACCGAGGAAAACCACGCGCAGCTCAAGGCGGTGGAAGCCGAGGTGGCGCAAGCCGTCGAGAAGGTCAAGAATGCCGGCTTCCCCACCGAGAAGATCAACGCCCGCGGCCAGATGACCGTCTGGCAGCGGCTGGAGTACCTGGTGGAGCCTGGCACGTGGTGCCCGCTGCACACGCTCTTCAACCCCCTGGACAACGAGGAAGGCACCACCAATGTGGTGGACGGCCTGGGCAAGATTTCCGGCAAATGGGCCGTGATCGTCGGTTTCGACAACAAGGTGATGGCCGGCGCCTGGCTGGCCGGGCAGTCCGAGAACATCCTGCGGGTGACCGATCTTGCCAAGCGTCTCAACCTGCCGCTGGTCTGGCTGGTGAACTGCAGCGGCGCCAAGCTGCCGGAGCAGGAGAAATTCTACGCCAACCGGCGCGGCGCCGGGACCCCGTTTTTCCGGCACGCGGAGCTCGAGCAGATGGGGATTCCAATCCTGGCGGGAATTTACGGCACCAACCCGGCCGGCGGCGGCTACCAGGGCGTCAGCCCCACCGTTCTTTTTGCCCACAAAAACTGCAACATCGCCGTGGGCGGGGCCGGGATCGTTTCCGGGATGGCCCCCAAGGGCGGGTTTGACACCGAAATGGCCGAGACCCTGATCGAAAAGGCCAAACATTTCAAGGCCAAACCCCCCGGATCGGTCAAGATCCACTACGACCAGACCGGGTTTTTCCGCTATGTCTACGAAGAGGAGCAAGGGGTGCTGGACGGTCTGAAGGAGTTCATGGCCGGCATGCCGGCCTACCACCCCAAGTTTTTCCGGGTGGCGGCGCCTGCGGCGCCCCGCTTTCCGGTGGAGGACATCTACCGGCTGCTGCCCTTGGATCCCAAGAAAGTCTACGATTTCGAGGAGATCCTGGCGCGCCTGGTGGACGGCAGCGAGCACATGGAATTTCGGCCCGACTACGGCCCGGAGGTCTACACCGGGCTGTGCAAGATCGACGGCTTTCTGGTGGGCTGCATCGGCAACCGCCAGGGCTACCTGGGCAAGGGCTACCCGGAGTATGCCGATTACCCCGGCATCGGGGGCAAGCTCTATCGCCAGGGGCTGATCAAGATGAACGAGTTTGTGACCCTGTGCGGCCGCGACCGCCTGCCCATCGTCTGGCTGCAGGACACCTCGGGCATCGATGTCGGGGACGTTGCCGAAAAAGCCGAGCTGCTGGGGTTGGGGCAATCCCTGATCTACTCGATCCAGCAGACCGAGGTCCCCATGATGCTGATCGTTCTGCGCAAGGGCTCGGCGGCGGCGCACTACGTGATGGGGGGTCCCACCGCCAACCGCCACAATGCCTTTTCCCTGGGAACGGCGGCCTCGGAAATCTACGTGATGCACGGCGAGACCGCTGCGGTGGCCACTTACGCCCGCCGCCTGGTGAAGGAAAA
>JBAPYE010000143.1:0-10092 GCA_049284575.1 Desulfobacterales bacterium | reverse complement strand
AGACATGCCGCCGCTCACCAGGTGTGGCCGGTGGCAAAGGAGGACCCCCATGAAAGCGTCATCCAAAACCAAAATTCAGGGATTTCAGGTCGTGGAAAAGGAATGCATCTGGATGAAGGCCGGTGTGATCAACTTCAGGATTTGCGACTCCGCCTACGACTGCAGCCGCTGCGCCTTCGACAAGGGGATGCGCCGGGCCATGAACATCGATCCCACGGCGCGCACCGAAAAGATCGCGCCGGAGTGGGCCGCGCATCTCCAGAAAAAATTCGCCGGCGCCGACAGGCCGTGCCGCCACAGTTTGACCGGTCGGGTGGAGGCCCCCAAAATCTGTTTGTTGAATTACGAATGCTATCATTGCGCCTACGACCAGTTGCTCGACGACATGGACGTCGAGTTGTCGACTCACCGGCCGCAAACCGTCCTGGCCGGAGGCTACCTCGTGGCCGAGGACTACTACTATCATCCGGGGCACAGTTGGGTGCGCATCGAGCACGGCGGGCGCAGCCGGGTCGGCCTGGATGACTTCGCCGCCTGCCTCTTCGGCCCCTCCCGGCGGATCGCGCTGCCCCCGCTGGGGGCCGTGGTGCATCAGAACCAGATCGGCTGGAGCTTCCAGCGCGATCACCGCGAAGCCGCCGTGTTGTCGCCCCTCACGGGCACGGTGGTGGCCGTCAACCCCGACGCCCAGGATCACCCCGAAATCCTCCATGAAGACCCGTATCATGGGGGGTGGCTCTTCCTGCTGGAACCGACCCGGCCCCACAAGGATTTGAAGAATCTCTATTTCGGCGATCAGAGCCGCCGCTGGATGGAGTCCGAGTCGGAGCACCTGCTGGGCATGATGGGGCCGGAATACGGGGATCTGGCCGCCACCGGCAGCCGGGGCATTCGGGATGTGGTGGGCGCCTTGAACCAGTTGGAGTGGCATGTCCTGGCCGAGCGGTTTCTGCAAACCGTGACCCGCTCATCAGGCGCCGGATGAAAACGGGTATCCCGGGGTTTCCCGGAGGGGCGGTCGGCAGGCCCGCCGGGATCGGCCCGCTTCGCCTCCCGCCGACCCCGGCGGGCCTACGGCTCGCAGAGGCGCTGATCCAGCAGGCGCCGGCAGTATCGGCACAGGGTGAGGCGCCGTTGATCCAGGTCGTGGATGTCGCCGGAGATGTGCATCACACACAACGGGTCGTGGCAGTGGACGATGCCGAATAGATGACCCAGCTCGTGGAGCGCCACTTTGGCGCATCGCTCCAGAATTCTGGACTGCCCGGCATCACCCACGTCGCCTTTTTCCGCCAAACGACTCATCGATACCAGGGCGCATCTCCCCCCCTGGCGCGCTTCGCCCAGTACGTAGGTGAAAATCGGCACAAAAAGATCGCCTTCCATCACCCCGATCCATTTTCGGCAGTCCGCGAAGGCTTCCCTCTCCAACTGCTGGATGATCTTCCCGGCGTCAAACTGCATCCGCCCCGGATCCAGGGCATACACCGGTGCCGGCAGGCCCGGCAGCACGTCGGCCGGCAGGCCGAAAAAAGCGTGGATGTGCGCGGCCACCACCCGCGGGGCCACCGCCGGTACGCGGCCCATGGCCATCACGCAGATTTTTCCGGCAGCTGCGGATTCGGGGGCTCGGACAGACGGCGAAGATGGCCGGTTCGCGGGCGGCATGTCACGTCTGCGGCGTTCGGGACAACTGAAACCGTTTGATCTTCCGGTGCAGCGTCACGCGATTGATGCCCAGCACGGCGGCGGCGCGGGTGATGTTCCAGGCGGAGTCCTCCAATACCCTTTCGATGTATCCCTTCTCCACCTCCAGCAGGGACCCGCTGGGTGCCGGCTTGGTCTGAAGGGCGTGCAGGAAGGCGAAGTCGTCGATATCCAGCAGGCGCCCCCTGGACAGCACGACCGCGCGCTCGATGGCGTTTTCAAGCTCGCGCACATTGCCCTGCCAGCGATAGCCCTGCAGCATTTTCAGGGCCGCTTGGGAGATATGATCGACTTTGCGGCCGGTCTCACCGCTGATCTTGGACAGAAAATGGCGCGCCAGCAGGGGAATGTCCTCTTTTCGCTCCCTGAGCGGGGGGATGGCGATGCGGATGACGTTGATCCGGTAGAAAAAATCCTCCCGGAAGCGGCCGGCGCTGATCTCCTTTTCCAGGTCCTTGCAGGTGGCGGTGATCAGGCGAAAGTCGACCGGGACGACCTGGCTGCTGCCCACCCGCGAAATGCGCCGCTCCTCCAAAACGCGCAGCAGATCGATCTGCATCTTCATGCCGATTTCGCCGATCTCATCCAGAAAGAGGGTCCCGCCGCTGGCCACCTCCAGAAACCCCTTGCGGGGGTGGGTCGCCCCGGTAAAGGCTCCCTTTTGGTGGCCGAACAATTCGGTTTCCAGAAGATTTTCCGGCATCGCCCCGCAGTTGAGCGCCACAAACGGGTAGCGCGCGCGGCGGCTTTTGGCATGGATCGCCTTGGCGACCAGCTCCTTTCCGGTTCCGGTCTCTCCGGTCAGCAGCACCGACGTGTCCTGATCGGCCACCTGCGTGATCATGTCGAAGACCGCCTGCATGGGGGCAGAGCGGCCGATGATGTTTTCGAAGCGGGTTTTTTTTTCCAGCTGCGCTTTCAGGTAGTTGCACTCACGTGCCATCTCAAGTTGCTGATCGATCTTCTCCATCACCAGCGTGAGGTATTCGGGCTTGAAGGGCTTGATCAGATAATCGCTGGCCCCCATTTTCATGGCCTCGACGGCCGATTCGATGGACCCATAAGCGGTGATGATGATGACCACGGTGGCGGGGTATTCGGCCTTGACCTTTTCCAGCAGCTCGATCCCGTTCATCCCCGGCATCTTGACGTCCACAAAGAGCAGTTCGGCCGGGTGGCGCGCCATCTTCTCCAGAGCCGCCTGACCGGAGGCGGCGGTCGCCACCGTGTAGCCGTCGTTCTTGAACCAATGAAACAGCGATTCGCGCACGATGCGCTCGTCATCGACAACCAGGATGTCGGGTTTGGTATTCATGGTAGGCCCTTTTGCCGATGGTTGGTGGGATTGACCTGGGGAAAAGTGAGCACGAACCGGCAGCCCTCCCCCGGTCGGCTGTCCACGGTGATGTCGCCCCGATTCGCCTTGACCGTGTCGTAGACGATGGACAACCCCAAACCGGTTCCCTGGCCGGCGGGCTTGGTGGTGAAAAACGGGGTGAAGATCTTGTCCTGATGCTCCTCGGGGATCCCCGTGCCGGTGTCCGCGATCTCGATCACGATCTGTTTCTTTTTGGGATCGCGCCGGGAGCAAACGCTCAGGGTGCCCCCATCGGGCATGGCTTCAAGCGCATTGAAGACCAGATTGAGTATGCACTGCTGCAGGCGCAGGGTGTCGCCGGTGAGCATCAGCGGGGTTTTGGACAGACTCGTCTGCAGGGTGATTTCCTGCATCTGCATCTTGTGCCGGGTCAGGGAGATCACCGAGCCGATGGTCTCGTTGACATCGATGGTCCTGGACTGCACGGGCCTTTCACGGGAAAAGGAGAGCAGGCCGGAAACGATGCGCCCGCATCGCTCCAGCTCCTCGGCCATCATGGCCAGGTATTTCCGGAATTCCGCAGCCTGGGCGGCCGGAAGCCCGTCGTCGGTGAGCATCGACTGCATCACCGAGGTGAAGGTCAGCAACCCTTGAATGGGGTTGTTGATTTCATGAACGCAGCCGGCCACCAGTTTTCCCAGGGAGATCATGCGGTCTTCCTGGACGATCTTTTTGAATTCCAGTTTGAGCTTCTGGTAGCGGCCGTCCCAGCGGGACTCGATCTCGCTGCTGATATCGCGCCAGATTTCGATCACCCGGATGATGGTGCCGTCGGGATCGATCAGCGGGTAGGTGACGATGTTTCCGAATGAGGCCTCGAAACCCGATCCGGCCATCTCGTGGATGACGTGTGCGGACTTGCCCGTGCGCAGGGTCTCGATCATGGGACACTGCAGATCCGGCCGGGCATGCGGGCAGGGCATGCTCAGCCCGTGGGAAATCTCGAAACAGTAGGCGCCGACCGCTTCCTTCTTGGTCTTGTGCACTTTCTTGAGAAACGCCTCGTTGGCTTCGACCACGGTGAAATCGGTGTTCAGGATAACAATGGCCGCATTGCTGTGCTGGATCAGGATGTCGGTGGACATCTTTTCCAGGACCACTTGGCGCTCCAGCGACTTCATGCGCTGGTCGGTCATGAACAAAGACCGCAGCAGCCTTCCGATATTGTGCTCGATGACGCCCACCCCCTTGGGTCGGGCGGCGATCAGTTCGATGAGCAGTTTGCGGCTGCTGGTCAGCTCGACGATGCTGTCGAGGTGTTCGATGGCGAAAAGGTCCCGATAATCCCGGGTGGTGAAAATCCCCATCTCACGGGCCAATTGAAACCCTTCGGCCTTGGGATCGATGTCGCATACCCCGACGACGTGGATGTCCAGCAAGGGAAAGGGTTCTTTGTCGAGAAGCTCCAGAAAGAACCGACAGGCCCGCCCGCCCCCGACAATGGCCAGGTTGAGGGGAATTTTCTTTAATTCGTCCCTCTCCGCGCCATGACCGTGGGCCGGTCCGGAGGCCGGCGTGAATGGCATATCCTCCTCCCCATGATCCCTTGCCCCGCAGGCCCCATAGCCCCGGTGCTTTTCAGGCCGCCGCGAATCGTTGGGGTTGCCTGCGCGGCATATACCAGGTAAAGCTCGGCGAGCCGGGCGGTCGATATGAATATGAATGGCAAAAGGCTGCTTGTTTGTCAAAGGCAAAACACCCGTGCAAATGAAGACCCTTATTTTCACTGTTTGGAGCGTTCGCTATATTGCATCGCAAAAAAATTAGACCTTATTTTTGAAATTCGGGATGTTTTATCAGTGAGATTGACATAAATTTAAAGAAATTAATTTGTGCATCGCAACATTTTGCTTGACAGATGCCGGTTGGAAATTTAACTTTAACATTAAAGCGTATTCGTTTCCGCTTCGAGAACTTTCACCCTCAAGGGGGTGAAGCCACAGGCTTTTGGTCGTCTTTACCTTATTAATCAAATGATTACAGTGATTTGTAGATTTACCTTTACCCTGTCGGTAAATTTCCTGGATGCATTTTAATTTCGATATTCGTCACAACGGAAAAGGCCCCAACATGAAAATTTCAGACCTAAAAGCGCCAGCTGCAAACAGTCAGAGCAACGCAGTCTCCCTCCAGCCGAAATACCCGTTCGATTGGCTTCAGCGGTTTGGGGATGCCCTGCTGTCCGCAACCGAACAGACCAAAGCCGCCCAAATATACACCACCGGTGTGCTGAAATATCTCACGGAATTCACCGCACCCTTCTGGATTGCGCTGAGCGCCTTTAGCTCCACCGAGAAGAAAAAGCTGGGGCAGGTCCATCCTTGGGAGAGCATGAGCGACTACATCGAATTGATCCGGTTCAACCAGCAGGTGGCCGAAAAAGGGCTGGCCAGCACCCTGGAATCCATGAATCTTTTTCACGCCCGCAAGTTCAGTGAAGGGTTTTTTGCCTGGCTTAACACCCTTATGGGCCGCAAGAGCGATGATCTCGGGGCTTTCACCGCCCGGCAGCGGGAGTTGATCGAGACCGTTGTCAACGGGTATCCTCAGGCCATTCGGGACATCAAACCCGAGTACGGTTTCGACTTCGAACACGGGGACTACCTGAAGGTCGCCGAGACCGAGCGCTTTTTACTCTACCAGGTGTTTCCGCTGGCGCCCGGGGTCAATATCCGCGAAAACGGCAAACCGATCATCATTCTGCCCCCTTACGTCCTGGGGGCCAACATCCTGGCCTTTCTGCCGCGGGAAGGCAAAAGCTATGTGCACTGCTTTGCCAACCAGGGGATTCCCACCTATATCCGCATCATCAAGGATATCGACACCACCCCGGCCGTGCAGATCATGACCGGCGAGGACGATGCGCGCGATACCCGCCATTTCTGTGAAACCATCATGCAGCGGCACGGACGCAAGGTCACCTTGAACGGCTTCTGTCAAGGCGGGTTTATCGCCACCCTGGACCTCCTCTCGGGCGAACTGGATGAGCTGGTGGACGCTCTGATCACCTGCGTGACCCCCATGGACGGGACTCGCAGCAAATCCCTGATCGAATACCTGTCGCACCTGCCGTCGCGCTTCCGCGATCTGGGGTATGCCGTCAAAACCCTTCCCAACGGCAACCAGGTGGTCGACGGTTCGGTGATGAGCTGGGTTTACAAGCTCAAGAGCATGGAAAGTGAAGCCCCGCTGTTCTCGCTTTACCGCGACCTGATGATGTTCGACCGGCCGGGCGGCAAAAAGGTGACGATCAGCAAGACCGCGGCGGCCATCAACCATTGGCTGATCTATGAACGCAACGATTTGCCGGTGGCGATCACCCAACTCAGCTTCGACTCCTACACCCGCCCGGTGCAAAAAGACGGCACCCTGCCGGTCAAGCTCTTTGGCCGCCCGCTCAATTTCAAGCGGCTGGATGAAAAAGGCATCCGCTTCCTGATGTGCTACGCGGAAAAAGACAACCTCGTGGACCCGGAGTCCGTGCTGGCCCCGCTGGATTTCATCGATGCCGAGGTGACCGTTTTCCCCAAAGGCCACGGCGCGATTGCCACCTCCTGGTCCCTTCCGATCGACTGTGTCACCCATGACGGCAAGGCGTCGCCCAACCTGCTGTGCGCCCGGCCGGCCTCTCAATCATGCCGCATAAGCTATTGCGGCCGCCAAAAATGCCGCGGCCCGGTGCGCTTCCAGCTCGACTTGGAGGATGAGCTGTAGGTTCTATTTTTCCCCGGCTCTGAGCGGTGCTGCATTGACAAACCGGATGGATGTGACTAATTTCGTTTCTGTTTAGCTGGACGTGGTTTCCACTAATTTCTCAAGGAGGTTTTCATGGTTGAGGTTACCCCTTCGGCGTCCCAGCAGATCGCCGAATACTTCAAAGGCAAAGACGTTTCCCCGATTCGGATCTTTCTCAACGAGGGCGGCTGAGGCGGCCCTTCGCTGGCCATGGCTCTGGATGAGCCTAAAGATACCGATGACGTGTATGAAATCGAGGGATTCACTTACGTGGTCGACAAAACTTTCATGGAGAAAGTGCAACCGATCAAGGTGGATTTTCAACAGTACGGATTCAAGGTCGACTGTGCCGTCGACTTCAATGCCGGCGGCGGATGCTCCAGCTGCGGCACGACGGGTTCCTGCTGCTCCTCCTGATGCCACCCTGACAGAATTGCAGACGGGCAACCCTCCGCAAGGGGGATTGCCCGTTTTGCGTTCGTCGCTATCCGGTTGACTGAAAGCTGCCGGCGTGATATTTTATTTTCAATCCAGCTGGTTACATTTTTTCTAAACAAGCGTGTGGCGGGGGGAGTGACATGGCGTTGGTGGATTTTGCCCTGGATGAAACGGTGGCGCTGGCCACCCTCAACAGCGGTGAAAACCGCTTCAACCCCGAATTCCTGACCGCCTTTCTGAACGTCCTGGACGCGGTCGAGCAGACCACCGAGGCCCGCACCCTGGTGGTCGGTTCCGCCCACGAAAAAATCTTTTCAAACGGCATCGACCTGGAGTGGCTCGTCCCGGTGATCCGCAACGGGAATGTCGAGGCGGCCAAGGCCTTTTTTCTTCAACTCAACACGCTCTTCAAACGGTTGGTCAGCTATCCGCTGCTCACCGTGGCGGCCATCACCGGTCATGCCTTCGCCGGGGGTGCGATTCTCGCCTGTGCCTTCGATTTCCGTTTCATGCGCTCCGACCGGGGGTTCTTTTGTCTGCCCGAGGTGGACCTGGGAATTCCCTTTTTGCCCGGGATGAACGAACTGCTGAAGAAGGCCATTCCCCGCTACCTGCTGGAGGAGATGCAGTATACCGGCAAGCGCTTGACTGCCGAGGCCTGTGAAGTCCATCATATCATTCTCAAGGCTTGCCATCAGGGCCAACTGATGGGTGAGGTGATGGCCTTTGCCAGAGGCCTCAACAAGCAGCGGGCCGTGGTGGCCGAGCTCAAAGGGCGCCTCAACCGGCCGATTCTGCACGCCCTCGATGTCGAGGACGCACCCTTTATCGCGTCCGGTACCTTCAACATCGGTTGACCCGGCCCTGCCGGAAGAAAAAGGAGCTTTGACATGAAGGTATTGATTACCGGCGGCCTCGGGTTTGTCGGCCGGCACCTGTCGCGCCTGCTGTTGGAAAAGGGGCACCACGTTACCGCATTAGGGCTGCGGCCGCAGCCGCGGCTCATCCCGCACCCCGATTTCAGCTATCTTTCGGCAGACACCACCCGGCCCGGCGCCTGGCAGGAGACGCTTGGCGACATGGACGCGGTGGTCAACCTGGCCGGCAAAAACATTTTTCACCTCTGGACGGAACGCTATAAAGCCGAGATCTACGACAGCCGCATCCTCACGACCCGCAACCTGGTGGCGGCCCTTCCCCAGGGCCGGCCGGTGACCCTCGTGAGCACATCGGCGGTCGGCTATTACGGCGATTGCGGCGACGAGATTCTCACCGAAGAGGCCCCGTCGGGGGACGATTTTCTCGCCCGGTTGGGGCGTCACTGGGAAGCCGAAGCCTTCAAGGCCGCTGACCAGGGCAATCGGGTGGTCGTGGCGCGCTTTGGCATCATTCTCGGTGCCGATGGCGGGGCCCTGGAAAAGATGATCCCGGCGTTTCGCTCCTATCTGGGCGGGCCTCTGGGCGACGGCACACAGTGGTTTCCCTGGATTCACATGGCGGATCTGACCGCCGCCCTGGCGTTTGTGCTGGAAAGCGAGCCCGCCGCCGGGCCGATGAACTTCACCGCGCCCAACCCGGTGCGCAACCGCGAGTTCGCCCGTGAGCTGGCGCGCCTGCTCAACCGCCCCGCCCTGATGCCGGCACCGGGTTTCGTGATCCGGATGGTGTTGGGTGAGCTGGGTAAGACCCTGCTGGCCAGTCAGCGGGTGGTGCCCGAAAAACTGCTGCAGGCCGGATTTTCGTTTCGTTATCCGGCCGTTCGCGAGGCGCTCTACGACCTGGTGCGCGCCGCTGTTTAGGGACTTTTCACGGTTTTAGATGCTGCCAGCGGGCCGTGCTGCATCGCGGCGCCTGGTCCGTTCGGCGAGCTGGAGGCAAGCGGTATGCTGGAACTGTTGGCTATTCTGCTGTTCGGTGGCGGTCTTCTCTTTTGGGTCGTGTTTTCGCTCCGCAGGCGCCCGGAGCCCCCGGAGCAGCCGGCCGCCTTCGTCTGCCCGAACTGCGGTGAAAAACACTGCGACTGCCAACCCGAAAGGCAGCCGGACGAGCGGTCCTCCTGACGGGCTATGGATTAAGGCACCGAAAAGACGGCCGGCTGAGGCCAAAGACAGAGAGGGGAAAAACGATGGCGGAGTTCATTGACGTTTTGCAACAGCGGCGCAGTATCCGCCGCTACGAGGAGCGGCCCGTGGCGCCGGAGACCCTGGCCGCGGTTCTCGAGGCGCTGCGCTGGTCACCGTCCTGGGCCAACACCCAATGCTGGGAGATTGTGGTGGTCACCGACGCGGCCATCAAAAACCGGCTCCAGGAAACCATCGGCAAGGGCAACCCCGCCACCAAGGCGGTGGCCGCCGCCCCGGTGGTGCTGGCGATCTGCGGCCGCCTGAACGCCTCGGGCTATTACAAAGATCAGGCGACCACCAAGTTCGGCGACTGGTTCCTCTTCGATCTCGGCATCGCCACCCAGAGTCTCTGCCTGGCCGCGCACGATCTCGGGCTGGGGACGGTGGTGATCGGGCTGTTCGATCATGACAAGGCGGCCCGAATTCTCAACCTGCCTGATAAAACCCACGAACTCGTTGCGCTGATTCCCATGGGCTACCCAGCCAAACGGCCGTCGGCCCCCAAGCGGCGCGAAGTTTCCGAATTCGTTCACCACGAAACCTTCTGAACCCTTCAGTCCAGGAGGCCCCCATGACACCGCACCCCCCCACCGGCAACCGTCTGGCCCATGAAAAAAGCCCCTACCTGCTGCAGCATGCCGGCAACCCCGTCGACTGGCATCCCTGGTCGACGGAGGCTTTTGCAAAGGCCCGGGCCGAGGACAAACCGGT